>JACQWJ010000001.1 GCA_016209325.1 Candidatus Uhrbacteria bacterium | reverse complement strand
GGGGAGCTCTTCGACCGCTCGATGTGGTACATGGCGCTCCTCGGCGTACCGATTGCGTTCGGGATTTGGGCCGTGGCACCCGACATCATCCTTCTGGCAGGGAAGGAATACGCCTCGGCCGCTCCTGTCCTTCAGACGCTCATCTTCGTGCTGCTTCCCATCTTTCTCGACTTTCCCATCGGTTCGCTTCTGAACGCGGTGGATCGGCAGTTGACGAAGACCGCTGTCATGGGAGCGACGATGGTTCTTAGCGTCGCCCTCAACGCCTTTCTCATTCCTGTGTTTGGCACCATGGGAGCCGCCTATGCCGCGCTCATCAGTTTTTGGTTTCTCTTTTTGGCAGGCCTCTGGTTCATCCCTTCGATTATTCCTGCTTACCGTCTGAAGCGACTTGTCGACATCCTCCTCCCCATTTTTTTTAGCGGAGTCGTCATGGCCGCAGTCGCCGTCTGGACGAGGGATGTGTTGGGATTCGTGGCTGCAGTTCCGGCCGGGGCTCTGATGTACGGTACCATGCTTGTGTTGACCAAAGCCGTGCGTCGGGAACATCTGGAGGAATTCCGCCGTTTGTGGAAGCATGAACCGGCTTCGTATGAACCGCCTGCTGCTTCTCACGCTTGATTTCCCGCCCCGGCAGGGAGGCGTTGCGAGGTATTTGAACGGCCTGGCAACCCATTTTCAAGATCGGATGACGGTCGTCGCGACGCCGGAAGCGGGGAGCGCAATGTTTGACGAAACGGTACCTTATGCCCTCGAACGGGTGGAGCTTCTGTACCAGGCGGTTTGGCCGCGCTGGCTGAAGACCATTCGGGAACTTCTTGTCCGGCGCAGGTCGTATGAAATGGTTCTCGTAAGCCACGTCATCCCGCTCGGAACCGCCGCGTGGATAGCGTGTATGTGCACCGGGCGTCCCTACGCGGTCATCGTGCATGGGCTCGACCTTGCACGGGCCGTAAGAAGCTCCTGGAAACGCTGGTTGACGTCGCGGGTTCTGGAAAATGCCCGTCTCGTCGTCGCCAATTCGGAAGCACTCTTGGCGGAAGTACGGCAGTCCTTTCGGATCGCACAGGGCGTCGTGGTGTACCCCTCCGTGGCGCGGCCGGTCAACCCCCAACCTTCTCGAAAGGGAATGGGGGAGGGGCCAGTTTGCCTCCTCACGGTGGCGCGCCTCGTCGAACACAAAGGACATCTACGCGTACTTGCCGCTTTGGCTTTACTGCGTGAGAACGGCTTGCTCGAAGGGCTCCGCTATCGTATCGTGGGAGACGGACCTATGGCGCAAACCATCGAAAAAGTCCTGCATTCCCTCCGGCTGGACGCATACGTCGTCTTGGATCGCCACCTGGACGACGCGGCGCTCGCGGAAGCCTATCGTGGTGCGGATATCTTTGTCATGCCAACCGAACAGGGTCGAGAGGACCGGGAAGGATTCGGGACTGTTTACCTGGAGGCGGCCGCGTACGGGGTACCCTCGATCGCGAGCGACGTTCCTGGGGTGCGCGAGGCCGTGCTCGGCGAAGAGATGGGGCTCCTCGTTCCGGACGGCGACATCTCAGCGCTTGCACAGGCAATCGCGCGGCTGGCGGGCGATCCCGATCTGCGGGACCGTCTCGGCGCAGCTGCGTACCGCAGAGTCGCTGCGGAATTCACTCCGGACAGGCAATTTTCCAAATTGGTACCCTTTCTATGAGTCGACCGTCCGTTTCGGTCATCATCCCGACCTACCAGCACGCGCGCACGATCGCGCGCTGCTTGGACAGCGTGCTGGCCCAGACGTTGCCGGCGGACGAGGTCATTGTGGTCAACGACGGGTCCACGGATGGCGTCCACGCGGCCCTGCATCCCTATGATGGGCGTATTGTCCTGATCGACCAGGAAAACCAGGGGAGCAATCCGGCGCGGAATCGGGGATTTGCCGCTTC
The DNA here is from genome assembly GCA_016209325.1 of Candidatus Uhrbacteria bacterium. Lineage (GTDB taxonomy): Bacteria > Patescibacteriota > Patescibacteriia > UBA9934 > GWF2-40-263 > UBA10014. The sequence goes on along the minus strand of JACQWJ010000001.1, from coordinate 8,413 downwards.
CCGCGGGGATCGCGTGGTGTTCTGCGACGCGGACGTCATCATGCGGCCGGACATGCTGGAACGACTGTCTGCCGCGCTCGACGCCGACGCGAAGGCGGGGTACGCGTATTGCGGCTTCCGCTTCGGCTGGAAGCGGTTTCCGAGTTTCGCCTTCGACGGCAGCCTGTTGAAGCGCATGAACTACATCCATACGACCGCCATGATCCGCCGCGAGGCGTTTCCCGGATTCGACGTCGCGATCCGGCGCTTCCAGGACTGGGACCTGTGGCTCACCATGCTGGCACGAGGCTGGCACGGGACGTTCGTCGGGGAGGAGCTATTTCGGGTTATGATCGCGTCGAAAAGCCGCATCGGCTCGCAGTGGCGGCCGTCGGCCCTGTACCAGGTTCCCTGGAACCTGCTCCGCTGGCGTCCGTTGTCGGTTGAAAAATACGAGGCGGCGCGGGCGGTCATCGCGCGCAAGCACGGACTGCCGGCCGCGGCCGAACCGCTGTCCGTTCCTCGAGTCCTCTGAACCATCCCTATGCTCGCTCAATTCGTCGGAAAACCCTTTTGGATCGTTCTCGGCAGCCTGGCCGGCGTCTTCGCGCTCGGCATTCTGGCCTTTCACAGCGGGTTTGCGCCCGTTGCGCTCGTTCTCATTTCCCTGGGGGTCTTTTGCCTGACGCTCAAGCGCCTGGAGTGGGGCATCGCAGCCACGTTCGCGGAACTGTTTGCCAATTCTCACGGGCATCTGCTCGCCATGGACCTTGGCGGGTTCCGTCTCTCGCTCCGCATGGCGGTGTTTCTGGCGGTGATGGCCGCGTGGGCGATTCTCATTCTCTTCAAGAAGGTCAAATTTTCGTTTGGGGACGCACGCTGGCATCCGTTTATCCCATTGTTCTTCGCGATCGCCGTGGGATTTGCGGGAGGAATCGCCGGACATGATGTGCGCAAGGCGTTCCAGGACGGCAACGCCTATTTTTACCTGGCTTATCTCTTTCCGGTCCTCAGTGTCTCCTGGAACGCCGTGAAGCAGCGCATGCTCCTGCAAGTTCTGGCCGCGAGCGCTGCGTGGGTCACCCTCGTAACGCTCGGCCTGCTTTATGTCTTTACCCATTTTCCCGAATGGGTGCTCGGCCCCGTCTACACGTTCATCCGGGACACGCGCACGGGCGAGCTGACGAAGATGCCCGATACGAATCTGTTCCGCATCTTCCTACAGGCTCAGTTTTCCGCCATCATTTTCGCCTTTCTCCTCGCCCCGCTCCTGTGGCTGAAGGCCATGGTCGCCCGCGAGCGCGCATGGACGACCGCGGTCCTCGCCGGTCTGGCTGCTGTGATCTTTATCAGCCTGTCCAGAAGCTTTTGGGTCGGCATTGCGGCCGGCGTCTTCGTCTTCCTGGCGTTCCTGGCCCTGGCTGTGAGGCCGTCGCTCAAACGCGCCGGAGCCGGCGCCGCGCTTTCGGTCGCGGCGGGCATCGGCGGCATTCTCCTCCTGGTCGGCATCATTTTGTTCCCCCTGCCGAACCGGTTCGGATCCACGGGCGCTCTGTCCTCTCTTTTTTCCTCGCGCACCACCGACGCCACGGACGTGGCGGTCTCGAGCCGCTGGAAGCTGTTGCCACCCATGTGGGAGCTGATCGCGAAAAAGCCGATTCTCGGGCAGGGGTTCGGCCAGGAAGTGGAATTCCAGACCGACGACCCGCGGGCGCGCGCCTTCTCTCCGGACGGCACCTGGCGGACGTACGCGCTCGAATGGGGCTGGCTCGAGCTCTGGCTCAAGATGGGAATCCTCGGTCCGATCGGCTTCCTGCTCGTGTTCGGGTCCCTGGCGCGCGGCCTCATACCGTACCTCAAGGAAGAGCGCGCTTGGCTTGCCCTCGGATTCATGGCTTCGCTCACGGCCTTGTACATCATCCACACCTTTTCGCCCTACCTCAACCACCCGCTCGGGCTCGGATTCCTGGTTTTCTTGCTTGCGTTCCTGAAACAAAAAACGCCCTCCCAGGAGGACGTTCCGGAGTCTGAACCGACGTCTGGCTTGGCCGAATCGGTCCGGATTCAGCCCAGTGTCTCGCCGTTGATGTCGGAGTAGCCGCGCAGGAACGTGGCGGCATCCATGGGCGTCTTGCCTTCGGGTTGGAGCAAGAGGATGCGTAAGCTGCCTTCGCCACAGGCGACTATGAGCTCGTTCCCTGCTCCAACCGAAGCGGTTCCGGACAATGTTTTTACCGTCCCTGGAGCCACCACCGCCTTGAGTATTTTCAGCCGCAAGGGCTTGCCACGGCGGTTCCAGAGCGTCCAGGACCCAGGCCACGGATCAAAGGCGCGCATACGTCGTTCCACCACTTCGGCCGACTTGTTCCAATCGATGCGCGCGTCTTCGCGGGACAAGAGTTTCGTATACGTGGCTTTCGCATCATCTTGGGGAATCGGACGGATCTCTCCGGCCGTGTACGCCTTCAATGTCTTTAGAAGAAAATAAGGACCAGCGTCGGTCACCTTTTGCTCGAGCGACCGCAGCGTCTCGTCCGATGCCAGGGGCAGGGGAAGCGAAGCCAAAATGGGACCTGTATCCATGCCTGCGTCAAGGAGCATGAGGGTGATGGCCGTCTCCATGTCTCCAGCGGCGATGGCGGCTGGCATGGGCGTGGCGCCACGGTACGTAGGCAACAGGGAAGGATGGACGTTCATGCAGCCGAGGCGCGGAATTTCCAATACCGCCTGTGGCAGGATTTTGCCGTAGGAAATGACCACGAACGCGTCCGCGCCGTAGCTTTTGAGTTTCTCAACAACTGCCAGTGACTTGCGCAATGTCGGAGGCTGAAACGCCTCGATGCCCAGCCGTTCGGCTTCCTCCTTCACAGGGCAGGGAGTCAACACCTGCCGTCGGCCCACCGGACTGTCGGGAGGCGTGACGACTGCTGCGACCTCGATGTCCGGATCGGCATGGAGCGCCCGTAAAAACACGCAGGCCCAGTCGGGGGTGCCAAAGAAAACGATGCGCATATTCATCATGTGTCATCCTGAACGGAGGTCGAAGGCCGCAGTGAAGGACCACGCGTTACTTTCAGGAGAGAGCGTGAGGTCCTTCGCTTTCGCTCAGGATGATACACAGTTTTTTTACAGCCGCGACGGATGCGTGTACCGCTCCACTTTGTCGATGAAGAGAACCCCGTCCAGGTGGTCGATCTCGTGCTGGAAGATGATCGCCTCGAGCCCGTCGGCCTTCAGCATGATTTTCTTTCCCTCGCGGTCGACTGCCTTCACCTTTACGCTCTTATGGCGCTTGACGATGCCGTACACGCCGGGCACGGACAGGCACCCTTCCTCGCTCTCCACCTTTCGAAGGGAAGCGGAAAAAAACTTCGGGTTCATAAACGCCTTGGGCCCCTCACCCGTCTGGACGATGATGACCCGCTTGTTCGTCCCCGTCTGGGGCGCAGCAATGCCAATGCCGTCAGCCACCTGCATGGTCTCCGTCAGCTCGTCGAGCCATGTTTGGGTTTCGGGCTGGAGGAGGGTCTGCAAATCAAACGGCGCCGAGGGCTGGCGGAGCGTTGGGTTAGGTTCGCGGAGGATGGGGAGCATAGTGACTGTAGTATAGCGCAAAATGGTTGCAGAATGGATGAGATTAGCATTTTTAAGAAGAATCTGTCCATCCCGTTCATCCCCTCCTTGCCCAAGGAGGGGAAAACCGTTTTCATCCATCCACGTTCGTATCGATGACGATGTGATCCGGCAGGGTCCGTAGGAAGGTGAGGACGGCGTCCACGGCTTCGAGCTGGACGGAGAGGGCGAGGGACAGGCGGGCTTCGCGGTCGCGGGTACGGGAGGCGAGGTCGACGCGCGCTCCCGCCATTTGGCGGAGGTCCGCGGCGGCGGCGTCGAGCTCGAGGCGGGTGCGGCGGGGGTCGTCGGTGCGGCAGGTGAGGGTCATGCGTCGCGAAAACGGGGGATATCCGTAGGCCTTTCGGGTTTCGGCGACGGACAGGTAGAAGGAAAGGGGGTCCTGGTAGAAGCGCTGGAAGACCTCCGGTACGTGGGTTTGGACGAGGAACGGGACGCCCAGGCGCTCGGCCATGCCTCCCGCCTCCTCGCACTGCCGGATGCCCTGTTCCAAGGCGCGAAACGTCGGTTCGTGGAACGGCAGGTCGGCGTCGAGCAGGGCCACACCACCGATGCGCTGGTTTTTCTTGAACGGGTCCCACAGGCTCTCCAGAAAATGGGACGTTGCGATGACGACATCGGCCGACACGTCGCCGACGGCCTTCTGTTCGACGAGCGCCACGGAAGCCTGGGGGAGCAGGCGCTGGATGGCCTGCTGGATGGCGCGGTTGCCGAACCCTTGTTCGACGAGGCGCGTGCCCCCGCAGACCTCGCAGGAGAGCGGGATCGGCTCCGCGTACGCGCAGGAGTGGCAGCGCACGGAGGTCTCGTAGACCGTGAGCACGCTTCCGCAGCCGGGGCAGGGAAAGGTCCGGGCGCAGTCGTGGCAGCGGAGCGCGCGGGCCGTGCCCTTGCGGTTGTAGAAACAGACGGTGCGCATGCCTGCCTTGAAATGCTCTTCGAGAAATTGGGAAAGGGTATAGGAAACACGCGGGTGCGGAGAAGCGGCCCGTTCGCGTCCGAGATCAACGAGCACCGGAGCCGAAGCTGCGGGATGCCGCACGAAGACCTGGTCGGAGCCGAAGGCAATCAAGTCGTCTGGGCGCGGAACGACGTCGAAAAAATAGAGGCGGCAGCCGCTTTGGGCCTGGTAGCGTCGCGCGTTCCCACGCGCGTCGTAGCGGGGGTTCTGGTCGGCCTGCTTATGGTCGGGATGCCCCGAGCGGAGGACGAAAATTGTCTCGACGCCCGGAGGGAGAAGCAGGGAGACGATGCGGGTCCCGAGGAACACGCGCGTCTTGCGGCTGCGAAACCCTTCCCAGGCCGCGTAGCGCCGGCCGAGCGATTCCTCGCCCGTCATGAGCGAGAGGCCCGCGAATCCGAGGTAGGGGGCAAGGAGCCGTGCGTCGCGCACGTGGGGCACGAGGACCGCCACCCGCTCGCGCGCGTTGGCGTGCAGGTAGGCCGCGACGACCGCCGCCATCTGGACGAGGTCGGCCGCCTGCACGAAGGCCGTCCGATGCCTCTGGACGCGCTCGAGGAGTTGGAGGATGCGGGGTGCCTCGGAGACCTTCACGGTCAGCGAGGCGAGGTGGGTCGGCGGAGGCTCGGCGGCTTTGGCGCGCCGCGGAACCGGCGGAAAGGCTGCGTGCAGGACCGAGGACACCGACTGGGCTGTCTCCCGTGCGACCTCCTCGTACCAGGCGATCTCCTCGGGCGCGAGCTGGACCGCGTTGGCGAGCGCGCGCACGGCCTTCAGCCGGTCCATCGTGACCCGCTTGACGCCCACGCGGCGAACGATGCCCGTCAGCTCCTCGTGGCGGAAGGGAACGCGCACCATGCTCCCGGGCAGGAGTGTCAGGTCCGCGGGCACGAGGTAGTCAAATACCGAAAAACGCCTGGGAAGGCGTTGGATGGGATAAACTTCCGCGATCATGGAATCCGCCATAGTAAAGTCAAATTTTATCCCCTGAGCCCGGTCGAAGGGGTAAAATATTGGTTTGAACACCCGATCAAGCCTTCGACAAGCTCAGGCAATAAGGGTGTTTCGTATTCAAGACAAATGGAAATGCGCGACCAGGTGACCAACGCCAAAGGGGGCCTCGTAGCTCAGCTCCTCGGGTTCGGCGGCCATGCCGTCCAGGAGTCCGAGGAGGAGGAGAAGGGGACGATAGCCGCACTCCACGGCCCGGGAGACGATCTTCGGCTCGACGTTCAGGAGACGCGACGGGGAAAGGGTGTGCACCGCCTCGCGCGCGGCGGCGTCAAACAGCGCCCCTTCCTTGCGAAGGCCCGCGGGCGCGCCCTTCGACAGGGCATGCGACAGGTCCCCACAGGCGATAACGGCGATCCGGCGGGGAGACGCTGCGACGACATCCTTTAACAGACGGCCGCACTCAAAATGAGCCTTAGGTGGCACGTCTCCTGGAAAAAACGGCACGATGCGGGCCTGGGGGAGGTGCTCCGCGAGAATGAGAAGGGGAACTGTGCTTCCCGCGTCGAGCTGCTCCTCGGAAAATAGGGCGAAGGGCACGTCCGCCCGCCGCAGGCGTCGCTGGAGGGCATCGAGAAGGGTCAGGTCGGGATGGAACGCCTCCTGGGTGGTGAGGTCACCGAAGGCTGTCAGGTCCGCACGGTAGGGATCGTGAAGGTTGGCCGAAAACGCCTCAGGGCACTGCGGGCCGTGGCCCGACAGGACGAGGATTGTTTCGGGATGTGCAGCGTACAGCTCGCCCGCCAGGTGGTCCATAGCACCCCGTGTGGCCACGAGCGACTCGAGCGTGTGCTTTCCGACAGTGGGAAGGAGAAGCGGAGTATGGGGAGCGTAGGCCGCGAAGACCAGCATATTAGCGGGAAACGGCTACCTGCACGTCCGTTTCATCCTCTTCGTCGTCATGCACGCGGGTATCGGACAACTGCTCCCCGACCGGATGGAGGAGGACCGACGCCTCGTTCGTCCACACCACGTTTTCCCACTTCCAGCCGAAGCCCGCGAAGACGCCCTCGTTTACGATAGGGCGCCGTTCGCCCTCGGAGATGACGTAGACGGCGGGCTGGCCCTCGACGCCCACCAGGGTTCCGTCGGGGAACAGGACGGGCTCGCCGCGGGGGTAGGAGGCGAGGATTTCGGGGCTCGTCGAGACGATCTGCCTCCCCTTGAATCGCGTGCGTAGGATGGCGGGCGAGACAATGGGTCGCTTTACACCGTTTTCGGTATAGAAAACCCCGCCAGTCGAGGTGTCCTGAAGCAGAGCGCCCTGCGGGTACAGGGAGTCGGCCGTGATTGGATTGCCGAGCTCGTAGGCAGCTAGGTCCTCATCACTGATATCGACCAGCTCGTCCTCGTTGAACCCAACTGAGCGGAAGACTTCCATCGAGACGATGTGACGGACGGCATCGTCGACTAGAAGATGAATATCTCCGTTCTGTGCGTGGAGCAAGGAATAGTTAGGCAGCGAAATCGGGGTTCCGGATGGATACACCTGGAGCTCCGAGGGATCGACCGAAATGATAAGCGAGGGATTATAGCGCGAGAGGAGCGCTGTCCGCGAGGTAATCGGGCGCCGCTTGCCGTACTGGATGAGCCACACGCCACCGTCTTCCGCGTTTTGGAGGAGCGAGCCGGTTGGGTAGGCGCGTGTAAACCAGCGCTGCCACAGCTTCACAAAGTTCCGGTTGCCGTGGAGGTGGGGTGTGTAGGTATAGAGGGCCGCGGTCGCATTGTTGGCCGGCACGACGACCGTGTCGTCGATCAGCATCGCCTTGCCCGGCGCGAATCCGACGACGGTCTCGCCCCGTTCCTCGAGGTCGGCGAGGTATCCCAACTTGAATTCCAAGGTGGCTGAGTTGATCTGCTTGGCAAACCCGCGGAAACGCTGGAGCTTCGGATCATCCTTCGAGCAGTCGTCGCAGATGGCGTAGCCCGTCGCCCAGTCGAGCTGGCGCTCGCTCGGATCTGGATCTGTGATGAGGCTCTGCTCCTTCTGGAGGAGCACCAGGATGAACTTGGGATTGATCCCGTTCCGCTGCCCCGCGCGCCAGATGATCTCAGAGGCGTAGCGCTCCTTGCCGTCGATGTCGATCGTGCGGTAGTCCGCAAGACTGCCCATCTTCAAAAATTCCCCAATGTCGCCGAGCTCAAGGCTGAACGCGTCGGTCAGCTCCTCGTCGGACAAGAGAAGGTTGGGGTTGAACGTATCCGCCGCGATCGAGGGGAAGGGAAGCAAGACCTGCGCGGCCAGAAGAAGTGAAAAAACGATTTTTTTCATAGTACCGTCCATTATACCTCATCCGAGGTCCATTTCAACCCCGCGCTTTCCCTTTTCTTGCCTGCATTCGGGAGCTTTGTTATACTTTTTCCGCGTTCGGGGCTCGCTTCAACCAAAGACTAATCCGCCTTCGGCGGACAGCGGCAGAGCAGTTTCAGCCAGAGGCTGACCAGCCTTCGGCTGCGGCTGTTCCCCATAACCGTTGCCGTTTACGTTTTGTGAAGTGTAGTAAATGACAACGAGCTACGTTGGCTATACTTCTAAAGCACAACTGGAGGAGTAGATTCATACGTTCGGGGGTAGCTCAGCGGCAGAGCAGTTGGCTGTTAACCAATTGGTCGTGGGTTCGATCCCCACCCCCCGAGCCAAGTGGAAGCGACCGTTGCAAAATGGTCGTTTTTACTTTTGTCTTGGCCATTTTTCATTGGTTCTAATACCATCCCTAACTAACCACTGAACATTGTGTGCGTATCCATTCGTAGCCCAGGAGTTGTTTCATCCCCTCGAGATCGCTTGCGAGGGTGTTTAAGCTCTTTTCCAGAACAGTCTCTTGT
>JACQWJ010000008.1 GCA_016209325.1 Candidatus Uhrbacteria bacterium | reverse complement strand
GTCAGACGCCTTTTTGATCTTTTCTCGGAGGGATTCGACAGTCTCGTGATTCTTAACAAGGATGGATGCCATACCCTGCCAGTGTACACGGTTGGACAGAATTAGCTAGTGGTTAATTGGGGATGGTATCACACTCGCATGGCTCAATCCCAAGCGGGTTGACGCCATCGACTACAAGGACTGGCCGGCCTGGTTCTGTGGGGGCTACGAAGCGAATGTCCTCGAGTACGGCGACGAGGAGTGGCAGAACGTGGTGATCGTGTACCGCCTCACCGATTCCGGCAAGGTCCGCCTGTTCGCCTACTGGCGGAGCAACGGCAACTCTGACTACTCCGTTCCTCTCCTCGGGTGAGTGCCCTTGGGGCTTGAACGCTTTGCGCTCGGAGACCTTGGAAATTTGTTCCTTGGTTCTCCGTCCGCGGAGCGGACTCGCCGCATCCGGATTTTCGATCCTATGAAGGGTCGCATCTCTCTCCGGGTGCGGCTCTTCTATTTCTGAAATTTTTGATAAACTTCTCTTTGGAAAGTAGGCTCATGTATCGGTGTTTATGGATATCGGTCGCTGAAATCTCTTGCAATCCCATCTCTCGATAAACTCGAGGTGCTCTGAGCGGAAGTCGAAGGGCACTATGTCGTCAGAATTCCGTTTTTTCTTGAAAGCGGGAGCGTGCGGCGTGGATTGACGAGCACTCCGCATTTCATTTTGGAATCGGCCTTCGTTGAAGCTATAGCCAACAAGTCAGCGATAAGGATTTGGTTCCGCATAAAATTCAAGGCACGGCCAACACGGACCGGGGTCCGGAAACCGGTTGGCCTTGGATGCGTCTGTGCCTGGTGTTCCGGAAGAATGGAATGTGAAGGGAGGCGTCCTCGAGAACGACGACGAGGAGTGGCAGAACGTGGTGATCGTGAACCGCAACACCGATTCCGGCAAGGTCAACCTGAACGCCAACTGGCGGAGCAACGACAACTCTGACTACTCCGTTCCTCCCCTCGGGAGTTCTCATCAAGAAAAGAGCGCCTTTACGGGTGCTCTTTTTATCCTCCCATGGATTTTACCCATCCCCCCAGCATTTTTCCGGCATCATGCAGGTGAGATTCCACTTGGAGATAATGGGTATTTGATACGCACTTACAGTCTTTGACAAGCCGGATGAGCAGTTTCAAGGTGTCTATTTTTCCGCTCGCGATACGTAGGCTGTTTATTTTTTCGGTTGAGTTTGGAAGGGAAGATGTGAACAGAAGTATTTCCAAACTTTCGAGTATATGTCTCGCGCACGTTTCTCCCAGTGTATAGCGTTGTGATTTTGGAAATTTTAACAACAGTTGCGACCACAGCGCATAAGTATCATAGAGCGTATGCACGATCGGAATGTCCCCGGGTCCGCCTCGCAGCAGTTGTCGTTTGATTTCGGTTTTTCTCGGGGGGGGGGTTACGAGAGGCAGCTCCATAAAAAAGAAGTTACGGATTTATTCGAATGCGTTTCTTCCCTTGAAAATATCCAGCTTGCATGGGAACGCTTTTTTTCCGGCAAACGCTCACGGAAAGACGTAATGGAATTTGGCCGCAATTTTGAAGACCATCTGTTTTGTCTGCGCGATGATCTTCTCTCCGGGAATTATCGCCACGGTCCGTACCATCCGTTCACCATTTTCGATCCCAAGCAACGGGAGATCCACAAGGCGGCCGTTCGTGACAGGGTTGTCCATCAAGCGATCGTAAACGTCATCGAACCGCTTTTTGACGTTCATTTTATTCATGACAGCTATTCCTGCCGTCTTGGCAAAGGAACCCATGCTGCCGTGAAGCGTCTCCAATCCTTCTTACGCCAGGCGAGTCGGAATGATACCAAAACCGTGTACGCCTTGAAATGCGATGTTCGGAAATTTTTTGCCTCCGTGGATCACAAGATCCTCCTTCGACTTTTGACGAACCGCATATCGGACGAACGCGTCATGGATACCCTCGTAAACATCATCAGCAGTTTCGAAACATCTCCCGGCAAGGGCATTCCGCTCGGAAACCTGACAAGTCAGCTCTTTGCGAATATCTATCTTCACGAGCTTGATTGGCATGTAAAACAACGGCTTCGTATCCGTCATTACGTCCGGTATTGTGACGACTTTGTTTTGCTTGTTGACTCAACGGACCAGGCGTTTGCATTGGCGGAACAGGTTGACACCTTTCTTCAGGAGAATCTCTCTATCAAGCTTCATCCGAACAAGGTTTTGGTCCGTACCTGGAAGCAGGGCATTGATTTTCTCGGATATGTCCTCCTCCCTCACGCGATGATTCTGCGTCCCAAAACGGTTCAACGAATGGTTTCGCATATCACCAAGGAGAACGCCACATCGTACCTTGGTCTTTGTACGCATGCTGATGCTTACGAGCTTGAACGATTGCTCAAGAACAAAATGGGGGGCAGTGTTTAAGACGGTGGGCGGGTTTTGCCATCCGTTTTCATCCTCCGCCTCAGCCTCCACACGTCCCGCGCCATCCGGCTGCCGGTGCGAAACAGGCCGAGCGAGCTTTTGCGGCGGGGATCCGGAGTTTCCTGCCAGCGGATCGGGACCTCCGCGATGCGGAAGCCGTGGGTGTGCGCGAGGGCGAGGAATTCCGTGTCGAAGAAGTAACCCGTGTCCTCGACGAGGGGAAGGAGGTGTTCGACAGCTTCCCGACGGACGAGCTTCAGGCCGCATTGGAGGTCGCGGACGGGGATGCGGAGGCAGGTGGAGGCGGCCGCGTTGTAGGCGCCCGACACGGCGCGGCGGAGCGTCGACTGCTCGACCTCGGCTCCGGCGATCCGACGCGAAGCGATCGCGACATCGTAATCCTCGAGCGCTGTGAGGAGCTTTGGAATGTCGGAGGGATTCGGCGACAGGTCGGCGTCGATGAAGCCGTAAACGTCGGCTTGGCGGTCCGTCCAGGCGGCTTTGATGGCGCCCCCTTTTCCGGGTTCCGTCCTTTGTAGGAGACGAAGGAGTGGCTCTTCCGTCTGTAATCGTTCCACAATCCGTGTGGTACCGTCATGCGACCCGTTTTCTGCGACGACCACTTCCCACGCGTGAGGGGTGAGCAGGGAAGGGAGAACAGCAAGGAGGTGGCGTAGACTTTTTTCGAGACAAAGCTCCTCGTTATGGGCCGGGACTGCAATCAGAATCCTCATAGCAGGGTGGTGTGCGCGTAGATGCGTATCCACGTATTGTGCGCGACTTCGCGAAACACATCAGATTGATCGAGGTTTTTGATCAGCTTCGCGGACCCGTCCAGGCGTGTGTCGACCACTACTGTTCGCGCGTGGAACGTGGATACGATACGGGACACGTTCTTCTCGTCGCCGTTCACGAGACTGCGCCAGACCTCAAAGGCCTCCGGGTCCTCGTCGTACATGAACGTCGGGTCTAGTCCCGCGAGGTATCGGTGTTCATCGTCCAAGTACCAGAGGATGAGGGAGAAGTCCCAGGAGTTGTGAAACACGGTTTCTCCTACTGGAATGTTTTCTCGCATCCAGTCGGCTGCGATTTGGTACTGCTCGACGCGGAAGTAGGGGCGCGTTCGGAGGAGGGAGCGCCATTCCTCGGCGGCGAGCACAATGACGAGGATCGACGCGCAGAAGAGGAGGAGTGGGCGGCGCCAGGAGGAGCGGCGTATCCATGATTCGACGAAGGGAACCAGTTCTTGCCTCACGAAGGGCTCTCCGAATCGGAAGAACGTGCCGGCCGACAGGATGACGAACGGGATGGCGTACTCCACGTAGCGCGCCGACTTGAGTGTAAGGAGCGTGTACCCTCCAGCGAGGAGAAAGAAGGCGAACACGTCAGCGATTTCGGTACGCTTCACCAGCGCTCCCCGGAGACGGATGCCTGGCAGGAAGAGGCAGAAGCAGGCGAGCCAGAACAGGGCGGTGGGTGCGTTCTGGGAGACGTAGTCGGCCACGGAGGCGGGCAGCCATTCCTGGCCGACAGGCAGCGTTCCCTGGTAGTTGACGACGCCGATCTTGAATATGTCGACCACACTGAAGGCGATGTTGTGGGGAAAATAGGGGTTCACGACAAGGCCGGCAGCGAGTCCCGCAAGGACACTTCCGGCCGTGACACACCACTCTCTCAGTGTGTCCAGTCCGCAGCGCCAGAATCCCTCGGGAGCATCGACGCGTCGCGCGAGCAGGTCCCCCGCGAGGAGCGCGCCGAGGGAGAGGAGTGCGACCGGCCACCCGTGGTAGAACCAGACGAACGTCGAGGACAGGAGGAAGCAGAGGAGCGGCCGCTTGGCGCGCATAGCCCAGGTGAGGAAGAGGAGGAGGGCGATCGAGAGCGCGGGCGCGCGCGGCAGGGCCATGCGGTGCATGAATCCGATCGAGAGCGCCGCGGCCGACACGAACAGGAGGGGGAGGGGAACCTTGAGCGCGCGCAGGACGAGGAAAAGCGATGCCAGCGCCACCAAGCCGAAGACGACCGCGGACACTCGCATGCCGACGAGCGGATCGAACGCGCTCACGAAAGGGATCAAGGCCGCATGGTAGAGCAGATGGGGATTGGCGAACGTGTCCTTGAGTTCCGTGAACTGGAACCAGGGAAAGGCGTAGAGGAGTCCCTGGTCCCGGAGGATGAGCGCCATCTTGGCGTGGTAGAACGAGTCCGGATCCGGAAACGAGGGGAGGACGTTGGCCGCCACGAGGGGAACGGCGACGAGTAGGCAGGCGATGATCCATCCGATATTCCGGATACGAACGTGAAAAGGCATAGCGCCTCCAGGGTAGCGGAATTTTGACCAAACGAAAACCGCCCTCCTTCGTCCTGCCCTTCGCGAGGGGCAGGACTTCGGACGGGCGGTTTCGGTCGGGATCGTTATTCGACCACGATCTTCGCGGTCATCGAGGGATGGTAGCTGCAGAAGTAGCTGTACGTTCCTGGTTCCGTGAAGTAGCGGCTGTACACGTCGCCTGTGTGCATCGTGCCAGAGCCCCAGGACAAGTCGTCGGCCGTCACCGTGTGGTTAGACGTGCCTTTGTTTTCAAAGCGGACCGCGGTCCCGGCCTTGACCTTGAGCGTGGCCGAGCTGTAGGCGTTGTCTGTGATATCGAGCGTCGCCGGAGACTCGAGGTCCTTGTCCATGTCGATGCTCTTGGCCGCGTTCATTTCGGCGGTCGGATTGAAGTCGTCGGCCACCTCAACGTCGCTTCCGAGGTGGTAGTTGCCGAAATAGGCGTCCGGCACGTCGTCGATCTTCGTGTTCCAGTCTATCCCGTAGAGGGAGACGGCCACCGACTCGCTCGTGACCCAGCGGAGCTCGCCGTTCTCGCTGACGGCGTAGGTCCTGGCGTCGCTGTTAATTTTTAGCATTTTGAACCCCGGCTTGTAGGTGGCGTTTCCGCCGATCTGGATTTTTCCGAGGTCGGTGTCGCTGATCCACTTGACTGTGCTGAAGTCATCGCCGTACCAGCTCTTGTAGGTCTTGTCGTTCGGGAAGACGTAGCGGAAGCCGTCCTTACCGTAGTAGTAGACGGCGGGAAACGCCTGTCCGCGGATGAGGTCGCCGGCTGCGAGCGCAGAGAGGGGGGTCAGCGTTTCGGCAGCGGAAGCCGCGAGGGGCGCGCCGCCGGTGCCGCCGACGAGGAGGGCGGCCGCGAAGAGGGAGAGAAAAATGTTGCGCATAACGAGCTTAGATTGGTTAGATAGAAAAATTATATCACGCGTTTTTTGCGGGTGTCGAGCGGTCTTCCATCTCTAACGTTTCTTGCAACTGCCGGAGCGCGTCCGTCGGGTTCGTCTCCCCGAAAATCGCGGACGCACAGCAGAAGCGGGAAGCCCCGGCTTGCATGAGGGACGGAATTAACGCCTTGGTCACGCCCCCATCGATTTCAATCGGGAGGTCGGGCCGTCGGCTGTGCGCCAGGCGGATTTTTTCAAGGACGTAATCTCCCTCAAACGGCTGTCCCGAGCTCCCCGGATGCACGCCCATGATGAGGAGGGCCTGCAGGTCGCGGAGCAGTGTCTGGATTTCCTCAACCGGCGTCTCCTGGTTCAGGGCGACTCCTGTTTCTAACTGGTGCACGTCGCGGATCTCCTCGAGCACGCGGCGGAGTGGCCGTTCGATTTCGGCGTGCACGTAGGCCCGGCAGGTTCCCGGCACGAGGGCCTTCCATTCCGCGATGATGGGGAGGGGATTTGTCACCATGATGTGCAGCTCGTAGCGGACCGAGGTCGCGAGCGCGCCAACCGACGCCGCGTCGAACCAGGAGGTCGCCGGAAACAGGGTGCCGTCGAGGATGTCGACATGCACCGTTTTGACGTACGGCTCGACGAGGCGCAGCCGCCGCTCGAACGCCTCGCGGTCGTCGACGAGGAGTGAAGGGATGAGTTCCATAAGGCGACTAGTAGACGGTTCCTTTGCAATCGACGATGGCTTTTCCTTCTTTTAAGCTGCACGGACGGTCTTTCACATGATTTCCTGCTTGGGAGCAAATGTTGCTCTCGCAATAATTCCGAATAATGGAGAAATCGTCGGCGACATAGGCGGATCCCTCAAAGGAATCAAGGGGTTCGGTTCCGTCGTTGTTGTACACAGTCTGCGTGTCGTACGCGCTGCACTGTGTGACCTTTGTGCAGTCGATGATAGCAAGTGCGCACTGGCCTTTCGTCGTCGAGTCAAGGACTTGACTCTGGCTGAATCCCTTGTCACGTGAGAAATGGCATTCGGCAATGGTGCTGTCTCCCAGCTTGGGTGGCGTCAGGGCGGCGCAGAGTCCTTCCGACGGCGGGATCTCCGCGTCGTTGTCGGCGGTTACGTCCATACAGCTCACGCAGGAGTCCTGACCCTTGATTTCCAGGCAGCTTTTCTTGAACGTGAAGCCGCCGACCGAGTAGGTGGCGTCGCAGGTGATCCAGCGGCAGGTCTGGTCCTTGAGGGGTTGCCCGTTCGGGTCCTTCAGGACCTTCCCCTGCGTTTTCCCGCATCTGCCTTCCGTCGGATTCACCTCGTATTTTTTCTCGATGAGCGACTCGCACGACGTCTCCTTCGAGATGAGGAGGACTTGGCGGATTTTCGGGAGCGAGGGGGGCTCGAGACGGATGAGCTGCGGGTTCACGGTGTAGAGGAGGAGTGTGGCTGACATGAGGAGGACGAGGCCGATGACCGCGTTTGTCATCATCTTCTTTGCCTTGGCCCCGCCGCCCCGCCCCGCCCCGTAGACGTAGGTGAATCCGCCGAACATGAGGATAACGGTGGCGATGGTTGTTCCAATGCCGAGCAGGAACTTATATCCCAGGTTGATGTATTCCCCGAGGTCCGAAACGTTCGTTACAAGGGTTCCACCGATGGGCAGACTCACGCCGAGCAGGGCGGGCTTGCCCTGGGGATAGCAGTAACCGAACTGTGCGCCCCCGCATTCCGTTTTCGCTTCCGTCGAGGCTTTCGGACCGCCGTCCCATTTGCCATCAGGCACTTTGTCCTTGTCGAGGTCGGCATTGCAGCTGCTTTCGGTCCAACAATGCAGGTTGTTTTCCGGAGTTGTTTTTTTTGTGCTCTGGCTCGTCGTCTGGGACCACCCGACCGAGGGGAAGAGGAAGAGAAGGAGGAGGAGTAGGGCTCCGCTCGCGAGCGGAGCCCTTGTGCGAAGGCAGGTCATACGCCGGGAGTCTTACTGAACGTTTCGATGAGCTGACGGAGCACGTCAGCCGGAATCGCGCCGTCGATCTTCCGTCCGTTGAAGAAGAACGTTGGCGTGCCGTAGACCCCCGCCTCGAGCCCGTCCTCGTAGTCGGCCTGGACATCGTCCCGAGTGAGCCCACGGTCAAGGCAAGCGATGAACGGTCCTGTGTCGAGACCGAGGCTCCGCGCGTGCTCGATCAGTCGGTCGCGGGAGAAGTCGTCAGCGGCCTGGTAGAGCTTGTCATGGTATTCCCAGAATTTTCCTTGCGCGCCCGCGCAGCCGGCCGCCTCGGCGGCAAATCCCGCCTCCGGATGCACGTCAACGAGGGGGAAGTCCCGGTACACGTAACGCACACGGTCGCCGTACTCGTGCGCCAGGGAGCGCATGAGGAAGCTGGCCTGGCGGGAGTACGGGCAGCCGAAGTCGGCAAATTCCACGATGGTGAGGGGCGCGTCGGCCGAGCCGAGCCAGGGATCGTCCGGACTGCCGGCTACGTCGACGTTCGGCGTCACGGCACTCGCGGACGCCGCCAATCGGCTGACCGTCATGTCTTGGGCAAATTGCGTTTCGTAGGGATTTAGTTCGCCGCGCTGGATGAGGTTCGCGAAGTGGGCGATGCGCCACACGAATCCGCCGACGCCGGCCATCACAAGTAGGACGACGAGCGTCGCCCAGGGAAACGGCTTTTTGGCACGCGTTCCTTCCAGGGAAGCGGGCAGCGGTTCGGCGGCGACACGGCGAGGCATACGCGCGAAACAAGGAAAAGATGAAGGAAGTATAGCATGAGGCGCTGATTGACGCAGGGCTGCTCGTTTGATAGGCTAGCCCTACTATCTTTCTGGCTATTCTATGCTCGACACTCTGCTCAATGCAGCTCAAATCATCCTCGGGGCGTTGCTCATCGGAGGCATCCTGCTTCAGGCTCGCGGAACCGGGCTTGGGATGGCGTTCGGGGGCGAAGGCAATGTCTATCGCACCAAGCGCGGCGTTGAGAAACGCCTTTTCCAAGCCACGATCGCGGTCGCGATCCTGTTTTTCGGCGTGGCCTTGGCCAACGTGCTCGCCTAGGCACGTCCTCAGCGGCGCGCCGCGTTTTTTCGGTCCAGCAAACGGATCCGACGGATGTCCATCTTACCCTTGCTTGTGATGCGCGTCTTTTCCACTTTTCGACAAGCCGTCCTCGTCGGGGGTTCGCGCCTCCGCGCCGCCGCGGAGCGCCTGTTCGGACGCCGTCCGCAGGACCTCATGAAGCGCCAGGTGCTCCGGGTAGCCATGGACCGCCGGTTTCCCCGTTGGCGGCAGTGGAAGCAGCTGCCGCGTGTCCTCGCTCCCTGGGAGTCCCGCCTGCTCCAGTCCGCGCTTCTGGCGTCGGTGCTGTCTTGCTTGGCGCTGGTCGGGGGATACGTCCTGACTCACCGGGAGGCCGTGCCTGCCGTCGGAGGGTCGTATACCGAGGGAGTGATCGGAACTCCCCAGTTTCTGAACCCGCTGTACGCGTCCTCGAGCGACGTGGACAGTGACCTGGTCCGGCTGGTGTACACGGGCCTGTTCCGCTGGGATCCCGTCCAGGGCGTCGTGCCGGACCTGGCCGAGTCCTTCGCGGTTTCCGAGGATCAGAAGACCTACACGGTGACGCTGCGGGAAGGCGCGCGCTGGCACGACGGTATGCCGGTGACTGCCGCCGACGCGCTGTTTACGCTCCAGAGCATCCAGAACCCGGCGTACCGGAGCCCGCTCGTTGTCAGCTTTCGTGGTGTCGAGGTGACGCAGGCCGACGAGCGTACGCTACAGTTCGTGCTTCAGGAACCGTTTGCGCCCTTCCTGTCCACACTGACCGTCGGCATTCTTCCGGCCCATGTCTGGCAGGATGTGCCCGCCAAGAACATCCTTCTCACGTCGCGCAACTTGGAGCCCGTCGGTAGCGGCCCGTACCGCTTCGACAAGTTCACGGTCGACAAGAAGGGCAACATCCGTTCCTACGTGCTCGCGCGGAACGCCGACTTTTACCGCGATCCGCCGATGATCGAGCACCTGACCTTTAAGTTCTACTCCGACGCCCAAACTCTGTTCGGCGCTCTCGCCAACCGCCAAGTGGAAGGCGTAAGTTTCGTTCCGAGTTACCTGGTCGGTGAGCTCAAGAAGCAGCATGCTGTCCGCCTGCTCCATCCGGACATGCCGCTTACTGTCGCTCTGTTTTTCAATCAGGACAGGCAGCCGCTCCTGAAGGATATCCGCGTGCGTAACGCATTCGCCCTGTCGCTCGACAAACAAGCGCTTGTGGACGGTGCGCTCGGCGGGAAAGGTCGGACCGTGGATGCACCCATCCTGCCGGGCAGTGTCGGTGCGCATCCGGACGTCGCGAAGATCGCCTACGACTCGGTCGCCGCGAACGCACTCCTCGACGAGACGGACTTCAAGCGCGAGGAGGGGACGGTCATCCGCTCCAAAACTCGGGTAGAAAAGAAGGATGGGCAGGACGTCGCCATCCGAGATGAGCTCGTTTTGTCACTGACCACGATCGACCAGGACGCGTTTATCCGCGCCGCGGAACTCCTCGCCGAGCAGGTCGCCACGGCTGGGATTCGCCTTGACGTTCAGGTCGTTTCGGCCGACGCGTTGTACGAGGAGGTGGTCAAACCGCGATCCTATGATATCCTGCTCACCGGTACACAGCTCGGCCTTGATCCGGACCCCTATCCGTTTTGGCATAGTTCCCAGATACGGGATCCCGGCCTGAACCTGGCGCTGTATGCCAATCGGGAGGTCGACACCCTCCTCGAGGAGGCGCGTGCCCTGGCCGATCCGGTGGCGCGGGCCGAGAAGTACCGGGCGTTTCAGGACAAACTCGCCGAAGACGTGCCGGCTGTGTTCCTCTACCAGGCGAAGTACGCTTACGCGGTCCCAACGAAACTCCACAACGTCTCGGTCGAGCGCATCTACATTCCCGCCGACCGTTTCGCGACGATCAGTTCCTGGTACGTGAAGATGAACTACGTGATGAAGTAGGATCTTTTGTGTCATCCTGAACGGAGCCCCCTTCTGAAGAGTGGGGCGAAGTGAAGGATCTTGCGTTTATTCAGAAAAGCACGAGGTCCTTCGCTGGCGCTCAGGATGACACAAAAAAGAACCAGACACCGAAGTTTCAATATACGCGGATGTGGCGGAATTGGTATACGCGCAGGTCTCAGAAGCCTGTGCCCGCAAGGGCTTGAGAGTTCGAGTCTCTCCATCCGCACCACTTAATTTCCTCGAACATGCGTTCTCGGAAATCTGCGTAGTGAACCACGCGTTCGAATTTTTAAAAATGATGTCTATTTGTTTGGAAAAAACCGTACGTGATCCCATTTGGATTTCGGTGGTCGTACGCGTATGAAATGGTTCGTCTACGTTCTCGCGTGCGAAGACGGATCGTATTACGTCGGCGCTACGATGGACGTCGTTCGACGTTTCCGTGAGCATTGCGACGGAACGGGTGGTGCCTATACGCGAAGCCATCGTCCTCTCAAGGTGCTATTCCAGGAATCTCATCCCGACCGCTCTTCCGCGCTCCGACGCGAACGCGAGATAAAAAATTGGAGCCGTCAAAAGAAGCAGGCTCTTGTGATATCCGTATGCCACGCATCCTGACTGGCCTTCAGCCGACTGGCCTCCTCCATATCGGCAACTACTTCGGCGCGATTGAGCCCATGGTCTCGCTCCAGGCGGAGGGGAACGAGAACTTCCTGTTCATCGTCGACTACCACGCGATCACTGTGCCCCAGGATCCGAAAAAGCTCCGCGAGCACATGCTGTTCGCCGCTGCTGTGTACCTCGCGGCCGGCATCGACCCCGCGCGGACGACCCTGTTCCAGCAGTCCCGGGTTCCGGCGCACACCGAGCTCGCTTGGATTCTCGACTGCCACGCCTACATGGGCGAGATGGAGCGCATGACGCAGTTCAAGGACAAAGCGAAGGGGAAGGGCGAGTCCGTCTCGGTCGGCCTGTTCGTTTACCCCATCCTCATGGCGGCCGACATTCTTCTCTACGACATCGCCGCCGTGCCGGTCGGCGTCGACCAGAAGCAGCACGTGGAGCTCGCGCGCGACCTCGCCGAGCGCTTCAACCGCCTATACGGCCAGACCTTCACGGTCCCCGAGCCGAAGATCCGCGCGCGGGGCGCCCGCGTCATGGGCCTTGACGACCCCCTGAAGAAGATGTCGAAGTCAGCCTCAAGTCCGAAGAATTACATTTCGCTTCTAGACGACGAGGAAACGATCCGGAAAAAAATCATGAGCGCCGTGACGGACGCGGGAACGACGATCGCCTACGACGAGGCGCGTCCGGGCCTTGCGAACCTGCTCACCATCTTCTCCCTCGTGACCCAGCGGGACGTCGCCTCCGTCGAAGCCGATTACGCGGGGAAGGGCTACGCCGATTTCAAGCGCGGCCTCGCGGAGGCGGTCATCGCATTCCTGCGTCCCATTCAGACCAAGATTCGGGAGTATCAAAAAGACGAGATAGAGCTCAAGCGCATCCTCGACACCGGCGCCCTGCGCGCGTCCGAATTAGCCGAGCAGAAAATGAAAGTGGTGCGGGAGAGAATCGGGGTTACTTTGTAAGAGTCGTGACCCCTCCTTAGTCCTCCCCTCAGGTGAGGGGAGGAAAACACAGCGCCCTCATTCGCATATTCGTAAAAATTCGTAATTCGCTGCCCAGCAGTTTTCACAAAAAGAAAAGACCGCTCCGGAAGAACCCGGGGCGGTTTTGTGTCGGTTGGCATGCGCGGTGGGGCGGTCAGGAGTTGCCGCCCTTATCCCGCTGGAGGCGTTCCCATCCCGCACGACGCATCCTTTCAGTCTCGGCGTCGTAGGCGAACTCAGGCCGCGGGTCTCGCGGCTGGCCCTCGATGTACTGCGCCCGGCTGGGAGAACCGGGGCAGACCTGCTTGCCGTCCTCGACGATCGGCAGCACGTGGGTGGCTCTATTCATCAACAGGGCCTGCATCAACGACCGCGCTTCGGGCGGCAGTTCTTCCTCCACGAAGTCGGGGCCGTAGTTATCGACCCAGATCGTGTACAGATTATACATGGTTACGTTGTTGTTCGACGTAACCTTTCTTCCGCATTTGGCGCAATTTTCTTGGTCTGCCATTTTTCATCTCCTGTCGTTTCGAGGAAAGTTTTGGTTACTCTGGAGCATCGCTGCTGTTAGTTATCAGGTTTTTATTTTAATGTCAACACAACCAAACAAAAACCCACCCGAAAGGGTGGATTTTTGGCACAGGGACGTCTGTAAGCCGAATTTTGTCTAGCCCGCCGCGCAGGCCTTGCGGCCAGCGCCGGCGGGGAGACGGCCATCTCTCTTGTATCCGCATTGCTGCAGATCTCTAGCGAGCTACCAAACTTGCTCTTGCACCGAAACGGGTTTGCCACGACGCCGCGTCACCGCGGCGCGAGGCGGCTCGCCTGTCCCTTGTTCCTTGCGGACATACGACGGACGCGCCGCCACTTTTCACCTTTCTCCGCCCTAGCTTGCGCCGTAGGCGGATAGTATCGTCTCTGTTGCTCCTCCTCCCGGCTTTCGCCGGTGCGAGGAACCCCTTGCGGGACACTTTCCCTGGACTTGGAGACGCCCTACGAAACAGAGATCTCTCAACGTTTCCCAAGACGTCCTTATATCCGGTCGCCGTTAGCGACATTTCTTGTCGCGGCGCCTTGCGACGCCGCGGGTGTTCGGACTTTCCTCCCCGCACCTTTTGTCACTCGCTTGCGCAAGCGGCCAAGATCAAGATACGGGGCGGCCGTCCGACGGCCTGTGCCGCCGGGAATGTACGTCTTTTTTCCCGCATTGTCAAGCGTCCCTCAAGCGGATAGAATAGAACAGAATTCCGCTATGAAACGACTTGATCTCGCGATTGCCGCTCTGCGCCTTCCTCTGGATTTTTTTGCCGTCGTGGGAGCCGGTATGCTCGCGTACGCGCTCCGCTTCCACCCCGCCTTCACGGAGATCCGCCCCGTCATCTTTCAGCTGTCCCTGGACCGCTACGTGGCTCTACTGTCGGCAGTGGCGTTCGTCTGGATCGGCGTGTTTGCCGTCGCGGGACTGTACACGATCCGGCCGTCCTCTTTGTTCCGGGAGCTCGTGCGCGTCCTGTTCGCTTCGGCGGCCGCCATGGGCGTCGTGTTCTCCCTGCTATTTTTTTCGCGTTCGCTGTTTGAGTCGCGCTTCATCGCGCTCGCCGGCTGGCTGCTCGCCCTGTTGGCCGTTTGGATTTCCCGTATTGCGATCCGACTCGCCCAGCGCGCGTTCCTCGCGCTCGGCATCGGTCAGCAGCGGGTCGTCGTCATCGGGCGGACAAAGGGCGGGGAAACGCTCGTTGAGACCTTTCGGAACCGTCCCTCGCTTGGGTACGCCGTGACGGCCACATTTCCCGTGTTCGACAAGCGTGTACAGCGCCGCATTCTCGAGTTGAAGCGTGCAGGCCAGGCCGATGAGATCCTACTCGCAGACCCGAATGTTAGTCGGGGAACCACATTAGATCTTCTGGCCTTCACGGATACCGAGCACCTGCGTCTGCGTTACACAGCCGATTTGTTCGCGGCCGCGGTCGGCCGGACCGACGTCGCGACGTATGCCGGTATTCCCGTGATCGAGCTCAAGAAGACGCCGCTCGACGGCTGGGGCGCCATCTACAAGCGCGCGTTTGACGTCGTCGCGGCCGTCGTTCTCCTCGTCCTGACCTCGCCGATGACGCTGCTCACGACGCTTGTCATTGCCTGCGAGTCGGGCCGCCCCATCCTGTTTCGCAACGTCCGGGTCGGCGAGGGCGGGCGTCATTTCGACACCCTGAAGTTCCGCTCCATGCGCCAGGAACACAGTATCGGAGGGCAGAAGGGATTTGGGGACCAGGACAAGGCCCTGGCGCTTGAGGAGGAGCTTATCCGTCAATCGAGCCGGAAGCAGGGACCTGTGTGCAAGATTATGGACGATCCGCGCATCACCCCCTTCGGGCACTTCATCCGTAAATACAGCGTTGACGAGCTGCCCCAGCTCCTCAACGTGCTCGCGGGTTCCATGAGCCTCGTGGGGCCGCGTCCCCACCAGCCGCGGGAGGTCGCCCAATATGCCGCCAAGCACCTGAAAGTCCACGCCATCAAGCCGGGCATTACAGGCCTTGCTCAGATCAGCGGACGCTCGGACCTCACCTTCGAGGAGGAGCACCGCCTGGACCTCTATTACATCGAGCACTGGAGTCCCTGGCTTGATTTGTATATCCTGTGGAAGACGCCATTCGCGGTTCTGTTCCGTAAGGGAGCCTATTGAGCCTGATTTCCATGAAAGTCGCCTTGGTCCACGATCATCTTGTTCAAGACGGCGGCGCCGAAAAGGTGCTGCGCGTGCTTCAGGACATCTGGCCCCAGGCCCCGACGTTCACCTTGTTTTACGACCGCCGGGCCATGCCGGGATTCGAGGGACGCGATATCCGGACCTCGTTCCTTCAGCGTATGCCGGGTATTCTTAAAAAATATCAGTGGTACATCAGCCTCATGCCGGCCGCGACTGAAAGCTACGACCTCCGGGAATTCGACGTGGTCATCTCGAACGCGAGCGCGTTCAGTAAGGGGGTGCTCACGCGCCCCGACGCCCTGCACGTCTGCTACTGCCACACGCCGACGCGCTATCTCTGGTCGGACACGCACAGCTACGTGCAGGAGCTGCGTGTCCCCAGGTTCGTGAAGGCGGCCCTGCCGACCGTACTCTCGCGCCTGCGTCTGTGGGACCGCGCTGCGGCCGAGCGGGTCGACCACTTCATCGCCAATTCCGAGACCGTGCGGCGGCGCATCCGCAAGTACTACCACCGCGATAGCGAGGTCATCCACCCCCCCGTCGATGTCGACGACTTTTTCGTGTCGCCCAAGCCGCCTTCCTATTTTTTGATTGGGGGACGGCTCGTCGCCTACAAGCGGTTTGACATCGTGGTCGAAGCCTTCAACCGCACGGGGCTGCCCCTCAAGATTTTTGGCACGGGTCCGATCCAGGATGAGCTGAGGCGACAAGTCAAACCGAATATCCAGTTTCTGGGACGTGTGGCGGACAAGGATATGCCGGACCTGTTCGCCCACTGCCAGGCCTTCCTCTATCCCCAGGAGGAGGATTTTGGACTGACCGCGGTTGAGGCTATGGCGGCCGGCAGGCCGGTCATCGCCTATCGTCGGGGCGGCGCGACCGAGACCGTGGTCGAGGGCGTGACGGGCACGTTCATCGAGGACCAGACCTGGGAGGAGGTGGCCCACGCGACGCTCCATTTCGATTCCGCGCGCTACGATTCGGCTCGGATTCGCGCCCATGCCGAAAAGTTTGGCACTCACGTCTTCCAAGAGCGCCTGCGTCGTCTGGTTGAAGACGCCTGGAGTGCCCGCTGTCGGGCCGAGGATGGCGTCTCCGTATGCGCATCGTAGTTGACGTCCGCCATCTTACGCGTCCGTTTCCAAGCGGCATCGGGGAGTACACCCTGCAGCTCGTGCGCGCGATGGTCGCTGAGGAGACGTCGCATACCTTCGTCTTGCTATCGACGGGCACGCGAGCCGTGCGGGAGCATGTTCCGAGCTTCGACCATCCGCGGGTTTCTTCCGTTCACGTGTCCGTTCCAAATCGGCTTTTGAATGCCTCCTTGCTCGCCACGCGCAGGCCCTGTTTGGACCGGCTGGCACTCGGAAAGGCCGCGTCTTCAGGGCAGGAACCGACCGTCGTTTTTGTCCCTAGCGTCAATATCGTTTCCTTGTCTTCCCGCTTTCCCTACGTCCTCACGCTCCACGACCTGTCGTTTGAGACGTTTCCCTCCCACTATTCCCCGAAGTCGCGTCTGTGGCACGCACTCGCGCGCCCGCGCGCCCTGGTGCGGGGCGCCGCGCACGTCATTGTTCCTTCCGCCTCAGCCTTGGGAGACGTTTCTCGTCTTTACGGTATGGGCTGGGAACGTCTGTCGGTCATCCCGCACGGATACGACCGAGCATTTCGTCCCGAGACTCGGCCGGAAGACGCGGAGGTGAAGGCACGCCACCGCCTTCCCGACCAGTTCGCCCTGTTTGTTGGAACCCTCGAACGCCGGAAGAACATCGAGGGGATGATGCGCGCCTTGGAACGGTACCGCCTGCGTCATGTAGACGATCTACACATCGTGCTGGCCGGCAAGCCGACGCGGTATGCGGAGGATTTCTTTCAACAGATGCCTTCCTCGCTGCGTCCCTTCGTTCATGTCCTTGGATACGTGTCCGCGGAAGACCGCCCCAGCCTCTACCGCCTGGCCCGCATGACCCTGTTTCCATCGATCTATGAAGGATTCGGTATTCCCATCCTCGAATCGATGGCGAGCGGTACGCCCGTCATCACGAGCCATACGTCATCGATGCCCGAAGTGGCAGGGGAAGCTGCGATTTGTGTCGATCCTTATAACGCCGAAGACCTGGAGCGCGCCATTGCTGTGCTCGAAGTCTCGCCGCTGCTACGGGAGTGCTTTGTCCGGGCTGGTTTGGAACGCGTGAAGGGTTTTTCATGGAGCCGGTGCGCTCGCGAGACGCTTGAGACCCTCGAACAGGCGGCTCGGACCGCGACGTGAGTTCCGTCTTTTGCTATACTGTTCGCATGCGCATCGGCATTGACGCCCGCATGTATGGACCAAAGGTGGGAGGCGGCGGTCTGGGTCGCTACGTCGAGCAGCTGGTGACCGAGCTGCAGGCGCAAGATCAGGAGAACCGCTACGTTTTGTTTTTGAAAAAGGAAAATTTCGATGCGTGTCGGATCCGGAACCCCCATTTCGAGAAACGCCTGGCGGACATCCACTGGTATACCGCGGCGGAGCAGCTCCGGCTGCCTGCGATCCTGCATCGGGCGGGCGTCGACCTCATGCATTTTCCCCACTGGAACGTTCCCCTGCTCTCGGGCATTCCGTTCGTCGTCACGATCCACGACCTCATTCTGCTTGAGGAACCCCGCTCCGCGCGGGCGACGACGCTAGATCCCCTGCGCTATCGGATCAAGTACGAAGCGTACCGCCTGGCTGTCAGACACGCGCTCCAGAAAAGCCGTCGGATCATCGCCGTGTCTCAAACGACGAAGGACGCGATCCAGCGTTTCTTTCCCGACGTTCTGGAAGGCAAGATCGACGTGGTTTACGAGGGGCTGACGACCTGGCAGAAGCCGGAGGGCGCGGAACCCGCGCCGCCCGTCTCCGGGCCGTTCGTCCTGTACGTCGGCAACGCGTATCCGCATAAGAATTTGGAGGCGCTTTTGGAGGCGTTCGTCCGCATCGCCCGCTCCGACATCCACCTCGTTTTGGCCGGTCCCGATGACATGTTCTACGCGCGTTTGCGTGCCCGTGCCGCGTCCCTTCCGCTCCCCGCGGGCGTGATCCACTTCGTGCCGAGTCCGGACGACGCTGCAGTCGCCGCGCTGTATCGCCAGGCCTCCCTGTACGTCTTCCCGTCGCGGATCGAAGGGTTTGGTCTGCCTCCGCTCGAAGCTATGGCCCAGGGAGTTCCTGTGGCCGCGTCGAATCGAAGCGCTATGCCCGAGATCTTGGGCGACGCGGTTGCATATTTTAACCCCACGGATTCCGTCGACATGGCCACCGTCATACAGCGGGTGTTGTCGGATGCGGGGGAACGGGAGGTGTTGCGCATCCGCGGGTTTGAACGGGTAAAAAAGTACGCGTGGGGGACGATGGCCCGGGAGATCCGGGACGTCTACCGACGATCTGCGTTATGAAGGAGGAAAAGAAAAAGGTGAAATCCTCCCGGGCCCGCGCCGCGCCGAAGCGGAAGGGTTTGCGTTCTTCCGCCGCGCCTTCTGCCCGTCCGCGTCGCAGGGCCGTCCCGACGGTTCCTTCCCCGTATGATCGTGGCGTGCCCCTCGCCTTTCTCCTGTCCGACGCCCGGAATCCGGTCGAGACGTCCGGGAAACCTGTCATCCGCTCCGCGTCCTCCCACCAGCTTTCCCCCTTTGTTATCCACTTGTCTTCTGAGCCGGCGGTTCCGTTCACCCTTCCCGCTGCCACGGAGGATCCCCATGCCATCCGCTTGAATTTTCTCGTTCCGGAACCGGAGCTTGCCCCTTGGCCATCCGAACAGACGTCTCCGGAAACGTCTGTCGCGTCGATGCGCGGCTTGTCGTTCCAGCTTCGGGAGGATGACCGGACGCCATCTTCCGTCCCCGTTCTGCCCGATGTCTCGCTCTCCCGTTCGGCTCTCCCCATCCTGTCCGACATTCGGGAAGCGGTGCGCGTGTTCCGTCGGACCCACGGCGTCGTCGACCCCCCTGCTTCGGTCTTTGACCCGGCCCGCTTTCGTCCTCCCACATGTTCGTCTTCTCGTGTTTCCCTTACGGCTCCGGCCCTTGTCTTTGAATTTCCCGAACCCGAAGACGGGGAAGAGGCGGAGTCGGACGTGTTGACGCTTGAGGATTTAGAACGGTCGGCTCAGGCGCGGGAAAACGGTTCTCCCGGCGTCGTCGTGCCCGCTCGCATCCGCTTCTCCTGGCGCTTTCTGGATTTCGTATGCGGGTTCCACGGAGTGTTCCATTCCGTCCGTCGGACGGGAATGGGCCTCAGGCAGACCGTGGCTGAGCGTCTGCGTCGGTTCGCTTCTCCTGTCGCGCTCCCCTTCGGGTGGCAGCGGGCTCTCGGTGTATTCGTCCTCCTGTCGTTTGCCTGTGTCCTTCCCCTGCACGCCATGGAAACGCTCCAGGGCGCGCGCGCGGCCAAGGGGGGCGTGGAAGAGGCAGGGCGTGGTGGGCTGGAACGCCTGCAGAGCGCGGCCGCGACGATGCTGGCCCGTGATCCGGCCGCGGCAGCCGCGGCGTTTGCGCAAGCAGGTTCCGATTTTGCCAAGGCCAAGGATCATCTTGAAGAAATCCGGGGGACAGCCGCGCTGCTGGTTTCCGTTCTGCCTCAGACACGCAAGCGCTATGGGGTCGTCGAGGAGCTGCTCGTTGCCGGGGATCTCCTGTCCCGGGCGGGTCAGCGCATGAGCGAGGGCATGGCGGCGCTCGGCGCCCCGGCTTCTTCTCCCACGACCAAGCTTGAGGTCTTATCCGCCTACCTGCGTTCCACTCTGCCGGATCTCGAGGGGGCCGAGAAGCGTATGCGGGCCTTGGACACGGGCGATGTGCCGGAATCTTATCGCGCGCAGTTAGGCGAACTTCAGGCCCTCGCCGCTTCGTTTACGGCATCGGTCCGGGAATTCACCTCCTTTTCGCAGGCATTTGCCTCGCTACTCGGATCCGATGGATCCCGGCGCTATCTTCTCGTGTTTCAAAACAACGCCGAACTGCGTCCGACCGGGGGATTCATGGGCACGTTCGCGCTGCTTGACTTGGAAGAGGGCCGGGTGCGGGCTTTGGAGATTCCGGAAGGCGGCACGTACGACCTTCAAGGATCGCTGCGGACCTCCGTCATTGCCCCTGAGCCGCTGCGTCTCGTCAACGCGCGCTGGGAGTTCCAGGACGCCAATTGGTTTCCCGATTTTCCCGCTTCCGCGCGTCGCATTCTCGAGACTTACGGCGACGCGGGGGGGCCGTCGGTCGATGGTGTCATCGCTGTCAACGCGACCTTTTTTGCCTCCCTCCTTTCTGTGCTTGGCCCCCTCGACATGCCCGAATACGGCCGGACGGTCGACGCCGACAATTTCCTCCTCGAAACGCAGAAGGTGGTCGAGTACGAGTATGTTGCGTATCAAGACCCCACCTCCCTTCGTGAGGAAGACGCTCCCAAGGCATTCATTGGGGACATCGCGGACAGGGCGTTCGAACGCCTGGCCAGCCTCAACGAGCGCGGAACCCTTGCCCTTTTCGACCGGTTGAGCGAAGGACTCCGCACGAAGGACGTGCAGGCGTTTTTTCCAAACACAGAGATCCAGGCTGTCGCTCGTGATCTTGGCTGGACCGGCGAAGTAAAGACGGCGGAAGGGGATTACCTCATGCTGGTGGATGCCAACGTCGGAGGGGGAAAGACCGACGGCGTCATCGAACAGGACGTGGACCTCGATGTTGCCGTCCAGCCCGACGGACGGGTCGTAAACACACTGACGGTCCGTCGCGCGCATCATGGCGCGGAGGGGGAGCTTTTCACGGGCGTCAACAACGTGGACTACCTCCGGGTCTACGTTCCGCTCGGCAGCCGGCTCATCGAGGCGGACGGGTTTACGGTCCCCGACGCCTCCCTGTTTGAGCAACCCGAGGAGGGGTGGCTGTCCGATCCAGACGTCCGTCTCATGGAGGAGGCCGAAGAGGTCGATGCGGCAAGCGGTACGCGCATTACCCAGGAGTTCGGCAAGACCGCGTTTGGCAACTGGGTTCAGACGAGGCCTGGGACGGTTTCGACCGCCAGGTTCGTGTACGAGCTTCCGTTCACCGTACAACTCTTAGCCGATGCATCTTCGTTTACGGATAAGGTCAAGGAAGGCATGGGTTTTTCGACGTTGGAATCGTACATCCTTACGCTCCAGAAGCAGTCCGGCGTCCTCGACCGGGAGATACGCGTCCATGTCCGTGTCCCCGCGTCCCTTGAGATTCTGTGGACGTCTGAAGACGCGGAAGAAGCCAACTTTTCGAACGAAACGGATGCCTTTTATAGTCTATTGCTTGCGCGAAGCTCCTCTCTATGAAACGTCCCCCTTCCTCCCCCGCACGTCCCGCCGTCTCTCCCGAGGACGCACCACCCTCCGTCCGTCCTACGGCATTCCGACGTCCCGCCCTCCGCAAGAAACCCATGAGCCAGGACGTCGAGGATGGCCTTCGAAAAATCTATGCCGAGCACGAAGGGGAAATTCCCGATCTCGCAGTTCTTGAGCGGGACACCTCCTCGCGCCTCACCCGCTTCCTATTCCGCCTCATCCTCGGCCTCCTCGGGCTTGCGGTTCTCGTCGGAATCGGATTTTTCCTTTGGAATCCTTATACTGTTCAGACGTCGCGGCCCCTGTCGTTTGCGATCGAGGGCCCGACGTCGGTTATCTCTGGCGAGGAGGTGCGCTACCGCGTCGCCTACGAGAATCGCTCGCGTGTGCCGCTCGCCGCCCTCGCGGTCCGCTTCCATCTACCTCGTGGGTTCGTCCTGACCGACACGGTTCCGCCGCCGAGCGGGGAAGATGAGTGGATCCTGGGGTCGCTCGCGCCCCAGTCAGATGGGGTGATCGAGATCGCCGGCGTGTTCCGCTCCGCAGTGCCGGGCAGCGAGAAGCTGCAGGCGTTCTTCGCCTACCGTCCTGCCAATTTCAGCTCCGACTTCGAGGAAGTGGTGGGTCTCACGGTTGACGTCCCACGCTCCGTGCTCGAGGTCCGGATGGAAGGGCCGGACAAGGCGATCCCGGGAGACGAGGTGGTCTACCTGGTTCACGTCAAAAATGGAGGCAGCCGCCCGATCGAGCGTGTCCGCCTGCGGCCGCAGCTACCAGAGGCCTTTCAGTTCGCGAAGTCAGATCCCGCAATGAACACCGACGAGCCTGCCGCCTGGGACATTCCAACCCTCGTTCCCGGCGAGGAATTTAAGCTCTCCATCACGGGAACGTTTGCCTCGGACGCCGCCGGTACCCTTGCCATGCAGGCAGAGGCGGGCCTACTCGACGCGGGCGGTGCGTTTCTCCTCCAGGCCGAGGTCGCCGTTCAGACCGACATCGTGGGTGGAAGCCTCGCGACATACCTCATCGTGAACGGCTCCGACAAGGCGCAGACCGCCGACATGGGCGAGCGCCTGCGCGTCTCCGTCGACTACGCCAACCAGGGGAGCGAGGCCGTGGAAGGCGTCTCCCTCGTCCTTCGTCTCGAGACACCCAGCCGCTCTCTGCCCATTGATTGGAACGAGGCTGACCTTGGAAAAGCAAGACGTCAAGGAAACGAGCTCGTGTGGGACGCAGCCAACGTTCCGGTTCTGGCTAGGCTCGCGCCGAGCGACAGCGGTGTCATCGATCTCACGCTTCCCCTCCTCGAGACGGCCAGCCCAGCGACGGTGTCCGACGCCTTTTCGCTCACCCTCGCCACATCCCTGAAGAAGGTCGGAAGCGTGGCAACCGACCGAACCGTGGAAAGCGTGCCGCTCACCGTCACCCTCAATTCCGACGCGCGGTTCGCGGCCGCCGCCCGGTATTTCGACGGAGAAGGCAATCAGCTTGGTTCTGGTTCGCTTCCTCCCAAGGTCGGTGAGACGACGGCGTACCGTCTGTTCTGGACTCTGGCTAACACGCTTCACGATCTCGAGAAGGTCGTCGTTACCACGAACCTCCCTCCGGGGGTCGCGTGGAGGAATAAGACACACACTGACATCGGAACGTTGTCCTACAATGAAACGACGCGCCTCCTCACCTGGACTGTCGACAAGCTGCCGACCGAGCTCGCTGCGGTTGAAGCCTGGTTCGAGCTCGCCGTCACCCCCGATGCGGACGACGTAGGATCGTTCCTCAAGCTGACCAACGCTACTTCCTTCGAGGTGGTCGACGCGACGACCAGGGACACCCTCCAGCGCTCCGTCGACGCCATCGACACCGAGCTCCCGACCGACGAGTTTGCGACAGGGAAGGGGGTCGTACAGAAATAAGAAGATGAGTTTGCGAAGGACGAAGGAAGCGCCGAGCGCGTGCGCGCGTCGGTTGAGGAATTGACCGCGATGGCGGAGCAAGTGCGAGGACAGATTGCCGTACAAACGTGATGGTGCGAAAACAAAACAAGCCTCGCGGGAGCGAGACTTGTTTTGGTGCGGTGTGCAGGAATTGAACCTGCGACCTCTTCCTTCGGAGGGAAGCGCTCTATCCAGCTGAGCTAACACCGCATGGTTTTTCGGCGGAAGCTGAGCTACTTGCCCGCCAGTCCTGAGTCTGGCAAAGCCAGACGATGGACGGCGGGTGGGCGCACGTGCAGCCTAGGATAGTTCTTTTCTAAGCTGTTTGTCAATCAAAAATCCCTCGCACGAATCTGGAGGTATAGGGCATAGTGACCTGCGCAAGCGCTGGTGTATGTCCATATATCATCAGGGAATGAAGGAAGCCAGCCGAAGCCGGGTTCTATCATGTGATGACCACCGCGAGCCCTTCGCTTGCGCGTCGAGCTCGCGGTTCTCTCTCCTCCAGGTTCGTAAGAGGGATGTTGTTTTCTCGCCAGAAATATCATCAACTTACAAGGAGTAGCATAT
>JACQWJ010000007.1 GCA_016209325.1 Candidatus Uhrbacteria bacterium | reverse complement strand
GGATACTTCGTTTCGACGATCGGCATCGATGAGCATATCATCCGTCGGTACGTCAGGCACCAACACCACCACAACGAGGTAGAACAGCCTTCCTTGTTCGACAAGCTCGTCTCTTAACCCTGAGCCGCCCTGCCGGCGTAGCCGGCAGATCTGTCTGCCCGGCAGACACAAAGCCACCGGACCTTAGTCCGGTGGTTGGTTACTTATAGAAAAGTCCTAAGCCGCCGTCCCGCCGACCGCGCCAGGGTTCCCCTGGCGCTTTCCGTTTCCTTTCCCTACAATGGGGACAATCTTCGCGTATGCCAGACCGCTTCCTCCAAGCCTTCGTCTCCACGGTCCAACAGTCCCGCCAGCCCAAGCCCGCGCCCGCTGGTGAGGTCATTCGGGTGAGCGAGACGGTCTCGGCCGCCGCCGTCGTATACGAGACGATCCGCAACTCAATGGAATACGATGAGGAGCATGTGCTCCTCCGAAACGCCATCCGCCGGATCCTCAGTCGTCGCTGGGGAGAGGGGAGGAACGACCGGCTCGCGAGTGACCTTGTCCACGAGCTGGTGTGGGCCCGCTACCTGCCGAACAAGGAAGTTTCCGTGGCGGTCATCGACGAGGTGGCCGTCATCCTCCGCAAGTACGCCCCGCTGTTTTTTCAGATCGAGCCCGCCACGCGCGACCGGCAGAAGCGCTTCCTGTGGCTCATCGACGTCCTGGCCACCGACATCGAGCGCCACCTGGCCCCTCCGACCGCCGACGAGTCGCTCGTCAGCTTCGCCTATCAGGATCTGAAGGCCCGCTTCGAGTGGCTGAGCCCCCTCGTCCAGCCCGAGGACCGCGACCTGCAGCTCTATCTCGCCGTCCACCGGGCCATGCTGAAGTCGAACGTGGCCACGCTCCGCTACAAGATCCTGTGCCTGTACTACCCCGATTGGGCCAGCCAGCCGCCCGAGCCGCTCGTTGAGCAGATCGCCGGGAACGTCTTCACGGTCATCGACGCCATCGAGGCCCAGATCCGCCATCCGGCGGCCGACCGACTGTTCCGTCTGGTCCAAAAGCAGGCGGTCGCCTACCACGTCCTTCGCGACATCATCGAAAAGGACCCGTTCGCGTTTGAGGGAATCGTCCCGGACGAGAAGCGGCTGCAGAAGGCCGTGGTCGATGCTGCCATCGGCCGCTACGACCGTTTCCGCTCCCGCCTCCGCCGGGGCGTCCTGCGGGCCGCCGCCTTCCTGTTCCTCACGAAGACCGTGCTCGCCATTCTGGTCGAGGTGCCCTACGACATCGCGGTCGCGAAGAGCGCGAACTACCTTCCGCTCCTGACGAACATCCTCTTCCACCCCCTGCTCCTCGGTGTCATCGGGCTTACCGTCCGCATTCCCGAGGACAAGAACACGGCCGCTATTCTCGATGCCGTTCGGTCGATCCTCCAGCTTTCGGAACCGCGCCCCGTGTGTTTCGCCGTGAAGCAGCGCTGGCACAGCCCGGCGGTCCGCGCCCTGTTCGGCGCCATGTACGCCGCCATGTTCCTACTGACTATCACCCTCATCGCGACGCTGCTTCGCCGGCTTCATTTCAACGTCCTGTCCATCACGTTTTTTCTGTTCTTCCTCAGCTTGGTCACCTTCTTCGGTCTCAAAATCCGCGGCGGCCTGCGCGACCTCCTCATGATCGAAAAGAGTGGCGGCTTCGTCAGCCTCTTCTTCGACATGTTCTTCTTGCCGATCGTGCGCCTCGGCCGCTGGATTATCCTGCGCGCCCCGCGGATCAACGTGTTCCTGTTCTTCTTCGACTTCATCATCGAGGCCCCCTTCAAGGCCCTCATCCAGCTCGTCGAAGGCTGGCTCGACTTCCTGCGCGAAAAGAAGGAAGAGATTTGAGGGTATGGTCACCTTCCTCATCATCGTCCTCCTCGCGTTCCAGGTCTTCCTCCTTTTCTGCATGGGGGTGATTTTCAGCCTGCTTGTCCTCGGGGTCGCGAAGGTTCCGTGGGTTCCGACGCCCCCCCGCATCGGTCGGGAGATGTACAAGCTCATCGGGCTGAAGCCGGGCGAACGGGTGCTTGACCTTGGGTGCGGGGACGGATCGCTCCTCATCGCGGCTGCCAAGGAGTTCGGCGCGACAGGCGTCGGCTACGAGCTCCACCCAGTCCTTCGCTGGGCGGCCCGGCTGAAGGCGAACCTTGCCGGGGTCGGGGACCGCGTCGAGTTCCGGGGCGGGAATTTTTTCCGCGTGGATCTGCCGGACACCGACGTGATTGCCTCGTACCTGTTCACCGAGGTTCAGGCAAAGCTCGAACCCGTCCTCCGCAAGCGCTATCCCAACGGTCTGCGGATCGTGAGCCGGACGTTCCCCTACCTGTGGCTATCTCCTGCAACAGCCTCCGTTCCCTGTGGCAAGGAGACTCTCTACGCCTACCGCCTGCCTCCGGCGGGCGAGACATCCCCATCTCCCGCATCGACGTCCTGAGGCCTTTTTGGTATCGTTTGGGGCACCGGGCCCCGTTTTGAGGCCGTGCCCTGACCCTATGACAAACGAAGTTGTTCTAGACATCGAAACCCAAAATACTTTCGAGGACGTGGGAGGATACGACCATTCCAAGCTGAAAATCTCCGTCATCGGGGTCTATTTTTTCGAAAATGATGAATATCGGGCCTACGAGGAGCCCGAGTTTCCTGAGCTCTGGAACCGCCTCGAACGCTCCGGCCGCATCATCGGCTACAACATCAAAGGGTTCGACTTTCTCGTCATGAACAACTACTACGCTGGCGACTTTCTCCAGTTTCCCTACCTCGACATCATGGACGAGATCGCGCATGTGCTCGGCTTCCGCCTGAAGCTCGACCACGTGGCCTCCGCCACGGTAGGTCACGGCAAGACAGGGCACGGCCTGCAGGCCGTCGAGTGGTGGAAGAATGGCGAGATCGACAAGATCAAGCAGTACTGTCTCGACGACGTGCGCATCACCAAGGCCGTCTACGAGTACGGCCTCAAGTACAAGGCCCTCGCCTACGAGGACCGTGCCGGTGATCGCAAAGGCATCCCCGTGAACTTCGAGCCCAAGGAAGTCGCCAAGCCCGCCATCAACCTGACGATGCCGTTTTAAAAGAAAATCCCACCCTGAGAGCCAGGGAGGGGAAGAGATCATCGGAGGTAGTACCAGGCGTAGGGACCTCGGTTCCTTTGCTGCCTATTTTGTTTCAATCCACGTCCCCCACCTCCTCAAAAAAACCTACCCACGCGGCATCTTCTGGTCCCCAGGCTTCTTCTCCTCCACCGTCGGATTGAACGAAAAACAGATCCAACAGTACGTCGAGTTCCAAGGCCGTGAAGACCGCAACACAAACCAGTTGACCTTGTGTTAGAACCGATGATGGGGCCACGGGCGTAAGCCCGTGGGGAACCACCTTTGGGAAGCGCTTTACATCTGGCCCGCGTTTTGTTAGGATCTTGCTGTTACTTTTGCTTACACCAGGTATGGGCATGCGCAAGAAGGTTCGGACATTGTGGAAAAAGGACCGCAAGGTCGACGAGGTGAAGCATCGCAAGCAGAAGGCGATCCGCCTGACCAAAGCCGCCGCGAAAACAGCCTGAGTAATCAGGCTGTTTTTCGATCCGGGACCGTCCAAAAGAGACAAAAAACAGCCCGTTTGAGGGGCTGTTTTTAGCGCTCTGGTTCGTTAGAACCGGGGCTTGCGATTGCGATTGCAATCGCGACAGTAGATGCGGCCGTAGGTGCCGTCCTCTTTGAGGGAGGGCTCGAACGGAAGCTGGGTGATCGGCGCCTGGCACTCAACGCACTTCAGGTTGAGGGCCGTGACGTCGAACAACTGACGCGGACCCCGCTGCATGTCGTCCATAATCATTGACGTTTAGTGAATGTAGATTATCACGACTCGGACGAACGACCTTTGGGGTTACGCCTACTCGGATAATACCGCCCTATAATAGCGGAATTGTGTATCTTTGTCAAGGGATTTGGGCTTTTGGGGGTTGGCACGCCCCGTCAGCCGTTGCCGGACGGGGTCTCAGTGGATTACCATGGCGAGCTTCGCGAACGTCTGGCTGCGCTCGAGCACGAGCAATGGATGCAGTGGAGCAAGTCCCTCGCGTCCGAAACCGATCTTCCCTCTGCCATTCTGGAACGCTGGCAGGCCCAGTGGAAGCCTTACGAGCTGTTGACCGAGGAGATGAAGGACCTGGATCGCGCCTGGGTGGAAAAAGTGCTGGGTATTTTTACCTTATGGGTTTAAAAGAACATTTCTCTTGCCAAAATTCACATTTTTTGCTAGCTTCATGCCGGATCTTTATGTGCTTCTGAAGGGATATCTTACAAGAAGGAGACAATCGTGGCAGAACAGGACTCTGAGTATCGCGAACGGAACCAGCGCGGTCTTGAAGGGTGCAGTCGGAGAAGCTCGTCGCATCTTCAAACTCTTATGAAGATGTTCGATGCTGAAGTGGAAAGTCGTGATCTTTTTTTCACGCTGGGCACCTACGGTGTTCCCACCAATGCCCCGGAGTGGATGGGGCAGTTGGCGGCTGTCGCAACGGTTTTGCGCGAATGTGCGCAGCAGGGCTACGCCCTCGACGTCGTGGAAGGTCAGGGAGTGATTCGTTCTACACTCGGCAGGACGGTATTTTTCCCAAAGAGCATGTTCCATCGCGTCTTGGCGTTCATGGGCCGCCTTCGCGGATCCAGCGATACGACTCTCCGCGTGCTTCCGACGTGACGAACCATCTTCCGGTGGTTCGCCTTTTCTTTTTGGTTCAGATTGTGTCGTCCCAAGGAACGAACGTTTCTGCCATCTGGCGGGCTTGGGCATCGTCGCCGACGGGGACGGTGATTTCTGCGTTCCAGGACAGGCTGGCGACGGACGGGATCAGGACGAACGCGGCTTCGCTGTAATTTTCGGATTCGAGTTTGGGAATTTCCAGGTGCGCCTCATAGGCGCTTGCTCCGTTGGCGAGAACGAAGCGTTCCACGTCGTTCACCCGGTAGAGACGGTTGAAGCAGAGTTTCATTGCCTCCCCATCCGCCGCGTCTTCAAGGCACGAAAAGGAAACCAGCTCTTCCTTGTCCAATTCCGGATGCGGTTCAGCGTCCAACGCCAGAAGCGTTACTTGGGCGTCTTTTTGTGTGAATGCGATATGCGTTTCCTCGGCCGTTCCCGCTTCCTGTCCTTCGCTGTAGGTGTCAGGTACGCACAGCGCAACGGGAACTTCCGTGAGCGCGTAGAGGGACCAAGCACCCTCCGGGCATGGGTTCCGCAGGCGACCCACCGTTAGGTCGTCATCGACCGGTTCTTCTCCTGCCGGCGGGGGAGAAGTGTCTTCAGAAGCCTCCGCATCTGAAGGAGCTCTCCCATATAGACATCACACTCCACAATCGGACTGAATTGTCGTATAACTTGATTTTTCCCTGTGGTCTTGTCACAGGGTTCCATGCAGGGAAGAAATTTTAGATGGAAAAATCGAAGTCATTAGCGAAGGAAAATGGTTTGAGATAAACTAATAAACATGGCAAATAACAATTTTCATAAATTTTATTTCATCATTTTGTTTAGCACCTCAAGACATTGTGGTAGCTTGAACCATCCCGCCGACCCGTTTAGGTGGTCTCCATTTTCAACAACGATAAGTTCGCCATTTAGTTTTTGAGATAAAAATTTTGCGTTATCTATTGGTACATTCGAGTCATTATCGCCGTGAATAATAGAAAACTTTTTACAATTTGATTTTATCTTTTCAAAATCAAAATTATTATCCAAAAAACTATCGATTTTATTATTATTGTTCTTTTCAGATGGGCCGGAAACCAAAACGGCGCCGGAAATAGATTTTGATTGTGCGCTTTCTAAAT
>JACQWJ010000003.1 GCA_016209325.1 Candidatus Uhrbacteria bacterium | reverse complement strand
GGCCTCGCCTATGCCGCGCTCCTCGACCGGAAACCCTGGCGGGTCTACTGCGTCAAGTCCGACGGCGAGCTCCAGGCGGGCCAGACCTGGGAGGCGCTCCTCTTCGCCGCCAAAAACCGCCTGTACAACTGCACGTTCATCATCGACCGGAACAACATCCAGATCGACGGCACGACCGAGGACATCATGCCACTCGAACCCCTCGCAGAAAAATTCGAGGCGTTTGGCCTGCATGTCGTGCGATGCGCCGGCAACGACATTCGCGACTTCGTGACAGCTGTTGAGCGTGCCCACGGCGTCTCGGAAAAACCGACAGTCATCATCGCGGACACAATTCCGGGATACGGCATCGACTACATGGAGTACGATTTCGAATGGCACGGAAAGCCCCCGAAGGCCGGGGAAGAATCGAACCGCGCCCTGGCGGAACTTCGCACGCTCGGCGGACGCATCATGAGCGAACACGCTTAACGTATTTCTATGAATATGCCACGCACTCCGAAGGGTAGCTTGATCCTCCTTGTCGGCGGCATTGCGGCCGTCATGGCGATCGCGACGCTGGTCGGGCCGGATTCCTCACTAAAAAGCTTGGGTTCCCGGTCGGAATCGAGCGGCGCCATAGGCGCCCCCGTTCCCTCGATGGCTCCCTATCCCCAAGCGGAAGACGCCTACGGCAACGCAGCGTTCCAGGAAAAAGGTGTGGCGCGCGACATGATCGTCCCTCCCTTTTCTCCGACGGCGGGCGAGACGGCCGCGGAAGTCGACCAGAAGATCATCAAGACAGGTTCTCTCGACCTCGTGGTTGACGACGTGTCGGCCACAGCTTCACGTGTCAGTGCCCTGGCCTCGGGCAAGAGTGGATTCGTCCAGGACTCCTCGGTCTCCGAACGTGAGGACGGCACGAAATTCGGCAACGTGACGGTTCGGATTCCGGGAAATGCGTTTGAGGAAACCGTCGACGAGATCAAGTCCTACGCCGCGCTTGTCCGGAGCGAATCCTCGAACGGTCAGGACGTGACGGAGCAGTTCACGGATCTCCAGGCACAGCTTCGCAACGCCCGGGCCCAGGAACAGGTCTACTTGGAAATCCTCAAGAAGGCCGAAACCGTCTCGGACGTCCTTGCAGTCCAGCAGCAGCTCGGCATGATCCGCGGCACGATCGAGTCACTCGAGGGACGCATCCAATACCTGGAAAACCAGACGTCGTACTCGACCATCTCAGTCTTCCTGACCGAGGAACCAACGCTACGCATCCCAACCAAGGAGTTTCGCCCGAGCGCTATTCTAAAGGAAGCATTCCAAGCCCTGGTCGCCGTCTTTCAAAACCTGGCCGCAAGCGCGATCTGGTTCGTCATTGTGGGAGGCGGCATCCTGCTCCCCCTTGGCCTGCTTGCCTGGGTCGTCGTCCGGATCGTCCGCCGGGCGCGCAACCGGACTTCGCCGCGCTAAGGCACAGTAACAAAACAATTTGAACAATTTTCCCTATTCCCGTAGACTACGAAGGGTTATGGAAAAACAACAACTCACGGAGCGATTCCAGAGAATCACCGTCCATTTGGACGAAAAAGCAAGAAGGTTGTGGTGTG
>JACQWJ010000037.1 GCA_016209325.1 Candidatus Uhrbacteria bacterium | reverse complement strand
CGGGAGGTATGGTCGCAAATCGCAATCAACATAGAAAACCCGTCATCTAGGGCGTTGATTGCGTTATGGAGGGAAACTTCCATAGGGGTCGAAAGATCCTCCTAGTGGCGGGCTTTGTGTATACAGCCTGTCTCTTGGGAAAGGTTGTTTTTTGTTTTGATCCCGGATCACCTCAAACACGAGAGGATGCGTGCGCGTTACTCACCCCTCTACTCCACCTCATTCTTAACCTGTTTAACCAATTATTCCTAACACTCCACACCATATGGATTTTCTCTTCGTCATCCTCTTCATCCTCTATTTCATGCCAACCGTCATCGCATTCGTTGCCAAAAAGAAGGACGCCTTTGCGATCAGTATTTTGAACATCCTTCTTGGCTGGACGTTCATTGGCTGGGTCTGGGCTCTTGTCTGGGCCGCGAAGAAGGACTGATCATTCTCCCCGTCATTCCGTTTCGAGTTTAGAGGTAACGGCTAACCTCATTTTTTGCTACCATATCCGGGAAAGAGAGGGTGTGGATTTTTGGATAAACAATCCAATCCACACACCACTCACTCCCGCTATGGCCACTCAAAGACAACTCATTGCTAACCGGATGAACGCCAAGAAGGCTGGTAGACCCAAGGGAGCGGTCTCCGAGCACACCAAACTCCGGCTCCTCATCCAAGAAAAACTCACCTCCCTTGCCATGAAGCGCGCGGACGATATTTTTGATGCTCTCTTTGATAAAGCCGTGGGCCACTATGCCACCAAAGTCATTGATGGGCAGGAAGTCAGAATGTACTCCATTCCTCCCCACCTTGGAGCCATTCAGGAAATCCTCAACCGTACTTCAGGCAGACCCCTATCGATCGAGGAGCAAGCTACGTTTGACCTTGAACAGGAAGCGCGTGAGTCCGAGCATAACGATGAACTCACCGATGAGGAGCGAGCACTCCTTGACCGGGCTTACGAAAATACGGGGATAGGTCGGTTGTTTGGGAGGCGAGGGAGCCGATTTCATACCCACACTCAAACTCAGGATAGACCGCTTGAGCCAGCATCGCTTCAAAGGCCTCTAAACGGGTGCGACAAGCGTTCGTGATCAAAAAGAGGCCTCCCTCTTTACTTAAACATTACACTCGTGTAAACTTTGGTCATGACCAAAACATCCACGGAAAATTTTTTCATCCCCGGCGGAGACGCCTTTGACGCGGACTTTGCGGCGTATCACGTTGACGAACGGTTCGAGAAAGTCAGAAACTTCATGCGCGACCGTCGGTTCACAGTCGGGGAAACAGGCATCGCCTCCCGGGTCATGAGTCATTGGGATCAATTTGGCCTTTTGCCCAAGGGAGCCAAGGGAGAAAATGGCGGGTGGAGAAAATTCACGTTGTCTGAAATGGCGTGGCTGCGGGTTATCGTCCGAATGAGAGCCTTCGGCTTATCGCTTCAACATATCGCCTTGGCCACAAAGAAGGTCATGCTCTGGGACAAAAAGCGGGAGGCCTATCCCCTGTTTGAATATTACCTTGCCAAAGCGGGTTTTAGCGGAGCCGACCCGTATGTCTTATTCTCAAGCAGTGGTCAGGCGGCAGTGGCAACAGCAGACGAAATCGAGACGGCAAAGCTCTTCCGTGGGAAGAGCGACCTCCTTCTTGTTTCGCTCAAGGCGGTTCTCAAAGATTTAGGGCTTGGCACGACGAAAAGAAACGTCCTGTTCTCCGTTACCGAAGGCGAGCTGGAACTGTTAAACGCGATTCGTGTTGAGAAAAATAGCGAGGTCAAAACGAAGACCGACGCGGACGGGCACGTTACCGAAATCGAAAGTACAACCACCTCCCCGACGCCCAAAGCGTCGCATGAGATCAACCGGCAGGCGAAAACGGGAAAGATGTACGGCAGGGTGGTAACGCAGTACGAAGACGGGATTCCCGTGTCGGTACAGGTGACGAAGCGGAAAAGATTCAGGAAGGGAGGGTCCGGCCATCGGGAAAGACCGAGGCCTTAATGAAAAGAGGCGTGGGTTATCAGGAAAAACTGAGATTCCGTCGCAACCATGAACAAACATGGTTACGATCGAAGAATACCGCAGAGTGTTTCATGACCAGTCGAGCACGGACGAACAAATCAAAGCACGATTGGATTATCTGGAAGGATTCTGCCGGAACCTCATAAAGGCCGAATTGCAAACGTATGTCGATACCAACCAATCCAAACGCACAGGACCCGGCCAATCCCTATAGGGGGCGCGAGGGGCTTGTGTATGTTCGGGTATCGAGCAAACGGCAGGAACTTGATGGAACGGGTCTTGAGAGTCAGGAGGGCCGCTGCGCGCGCGAGCTTGAGCTCCTGAACGTTCCACATGTTCAGACATTCCCCGACACCTTCACAGGCGGCGGGGATTTCATGAAAAGGCCGGCCATGCGCGAAGCGCTCGCCTATATCGACACGCATCCCAGCAAAAAATTCGTCCTCGTGTTCGACGATCTCAAGCGCTTCGCGCGCGACGCCAAATTCCATTTCAACCTGAGGGAAGCTTTCAAGACCCGTGACGTCATGCTCAGATGCCTGAACTATGTCTTTGATGAAAGCCCCGAGGGGCGTTTCACCGAACTCATCATGGCCGGGCAGGCACAGCTTGAGCGCGAGCAAAACAGGCGGCAGGTCGTCCAAAAGCAGACAGCCCGTTTGGAATTGGGGTACTGGGCTTTCGTTGCCAAACGCGGCTACAGGATGGAGCGCAACCCTGCACACGGAAAAATTTCGGTCCCCGATCCCAAGGATAAGGATATTCTGATATACGCGCTTGAGGGCTTCGCAAACGGGACGTTCGTCCGAAAAATCGATGCCTGCCGCTACCTCGTCGAGAAGGGATTTTGGAAAACGGATCCGAAGAAAAGAATCGTGGAGTTCGACAAGATGCTCAGAAGTTCCTTTTACGCCGGATTCGTCGAATACGCACCATGGGGCGTTTCCCGACGGACCGGACACCATGAGCCACTCATTTCAGAAGAGACATTTCAACGCATCCAAAAGCGGCTTAAAAACGAGGGGAAGGGCAAACGTGTCCGCGTTGATATTTCAGAGGATTTTCCGCTCAGAGGCCTCGTGCTTTGCGCGGCGTGCGAGGGAACCATGACGGCCGCATGGTCCAAGGGGCGAAAAGAGCGCTACCCCTACTATTTCTGCAAGAACCCGGCATGCGCAAAACGTGGACTCTCCATCAAGAAAAGCGAGATCGAAAATGCTTTTGACGAACTTCTCAAACGCAGTGCCTTGAAATCTGAGGTCAACCAGCTCCTGCGTGTTGTATTTGACCGCGTGTGGCAAGAGGAGGCAAAAGAGTTCCGCAAGGATGAGGCACGCAGGGCGAGTGCGGAAAAGGAACGCAAGCTCATGATTCAACAGTTGACCGACCTCGCCGTGCACGCGCGCTCGCAAAAGGTACGCGAGACATACGAAGCACAGATCGAAAAACTTGCCCTGAACGGGGAGGCAGCCCCGCAAACCACTGACCTCACCGTTCCTTATCGAACCGCCTTTGAGAAAGCAACGGCGATGTTGGAAAACCCCGTGGATGTTTGGAAAAAGACTTCGGCAGTCGAAAAACAACGGTTGTTTTTCTTCGTGTTTGACAAGCGGATCGCCTACAACAGGGAAAATGGTTATCGAACCGACGAAACATCTCTATTTTCATCGCTTTTTCAGGACTTTTTGCAACAAAATACCTCGCCGATTGACTAGTACTCCTGTGTGGTGGACCGTAACGGGATCGAACCGTTGACCTCTTCCATGCCATGGAAGCGCTCTACCAGCTGAGCTAACGGCCCGTGAAATTTTTTGTCTTTCGCATTTTGTCCCCTTCAGCATTCCATGCCATGGAAGCGCTCCCCGCCGTCCAGCCCTTCGGGCAGGACCGGCGGGCCTGCCGGCGCTGGCCCCATGGCCTGCGCGGCATGGTACCAGCTGCCTGCCCGCCGAAGTCC
Organism: Candidatus Uhrbacteria bacterium; assembly: GCA_016209325.1. Taxonomy (GTDB): domain Bacteria; phylum Patescibacteriota; class Patescibacteriia; order UBA9934; family GWF2-40-263; genus UBA10014. Next base: position 17,698 of record JACQWJ010000037.1, on the reverse strand, counting down.
CGCTGAAGCGGGACGAAGGCGGGAGCTAACGGCCCACGCGGTGAAAAGGATACTCGATGCGGGGGGTGGTGTCAATTTGCGGCGGATGGCAGAGCGGTTTCTGATCCCTCGGAGGAACTCTCCTCAAGGGAGACGGGTAGTTCGGCAGCAGCTTGACCGGTCTGCAGGCGCTCAAGACGGGAGGAAACGAGCGCGTTCCCAGGATTGAGTTCCAGAACCTTCTCTACCTCACGTGCGGCGGATGCGATGTCACCTTTTCGTTCGTAGATGGAGGCTAGGAACCAGTGGGCGTTGCCGTAAGCGGGGGCGAGCGCGATCGCGTGTGCGAACTGGGCCTCGGCGCGCACCAAGTCGTCCGTGCCGCCGCGCCGGAGGTAGAGGAGTCCGAGCTGAAAGGCGACTCCGACATCGGACGGGTTGTAGCGAGCAACGCTCTCCATTTTACCCACAGCTTCCTCAAGCCGTCCTTCACGCTCGAAGACGATGGCCATCTGGTAGTGGGCGGGCGCGTAGTCCGCCTTGAGTTCGACGGCACGCGCGAGGGCGCCTTCCGCCTGCTCCAAATAGGCGGCGGTCTTCCGCTTCGCCTCCGCCTGGGCGTCGGGATCCTCCGATCCGGTGAGGAGGCGCGCCTGCTCGGCAAGCACGAGGAAGGTTTTCCCGAGCTCGGTCGCTGTGGAGGGATTGGCGGGCTCAAGCGCGCCAGCCGTTTTGAAGGCTTTGATGGCCGCTTCTCCCGCGCCGTTCACGAGGGGAATGAGCTCGCGGGAGACTGTGCCGCGCATGAGCCAGTTGGCCGCCCGGTCCGGAGCGGCGTCGGTCGCCCGCGCAGCCGCCGTGGCGCTGGCCGCGGCAAGTGCCTGCACGTGCCGCACGGTTTCCGGAGACGGATTCGCTCCGGGTGACGAGGCTAGCACTTCCCGCACGCGGAGGAGCTGGGCGTGGGACAGGTTCCGGAAGGCGACGTCCGCATGGCGGTTTCGCCGCGTCGCCTGTTCCAGCGCGCTAACGACCTCTTCCAGGGATCCATTTTGGCGGTCGAGGCGTACGGCTTCGGCCAAGGCCGCTTCCGAGGCGTAGCGCTCGGCTTCGACGAACGTCGCGGTCGCAACGCCGGTCCAGGCGAGGACGAAAAGAAGGGCGAGCGCGAAGCCGAGGCCTCGCGACTTTTTCACGGGGACGCTTCGGGGCTCGGGCAGGACGCGCGAGGCGAGCAGGCCGGACGTTCCAAAAAAGAGAAAGGCGAGCGTCATGTTCGTGCTGTAGAGGCAGGCGGCGAGGGTGAGTCCGATCCAGACCCCGAGCAGGCCGGAGGTCAGCGCCCATCCGGGCGAGCCGGAAAACGCCTGGCGGGACGCACGGAATCCGAGAGTGAGGACAAAGAGGGTCAGGAATAGGACGGGGAGGAGGCCGAGCGTCGTAAGCAGGGTCAGCGCATGCGAACTGGCCCGGTCAAACCGCACGTTCCAAAATTGTGTCGTGTTGGCTTCCGCGGATTGGAATTTTCCGAATTGGACGGGGAAGCTGCCGGGACCCGAACCGAACAGGACGGACGTCTCATCCCAGGTGCGTCTCACCACTTCCCTGCTGACTTGCGTGCTCGGTCCCACTTCTACAGGCACGTCCATCCGGAGCGGGCTCGGGAGAAAGAGAAGGAACAGCGCCAGGACCCCGAGCGTCATGGGGAGAAGGAGAGTGCGCAGGCTCGGCGCGTGCTTGGCCGACGCAAAGACTGCGATCAGTAGAATGCCGATTCCGACCAGCAGAACCGTCCAGAGCATCCAATAGTCCAAGGCTGCCAAGGCGAGAAGTGTGATTCCCGACAACAGGGCGATGCAGACTCCCTTGCCGGCTTTTTTCCAAGCGGGTTCCTTGGACGGGGCATCATCGGCGGTCTCCTCCAGCCGCAATCCGAAACCGAGAACGGTTGCCACACACAGGAAAATTCCCCAGGCGTTTAGGGTCCCGACTGTTGTAAACGTCTGAGCTTGGGCAAAGGAGAATGGAAGCAGGAAGACGCGGAACAGCGAAAGCAGTCCCAACGTTCCGGAAATGATGCCCACGAGAACGACAGCCCAACCCGCATGGCGGGCCAAGGTCGAGCGGTGAGGAAACGCCCGCAAAATGAGGAAGAGCACGAGACACGCCCCAAACGAAAGCAGACTCGTGTAATCCTGCGCCGATCCCCCGACCCAGGCCGTGAAGCCCTGGCGGGATACCAGGGTAGAAACAAGGACGGACAGGAAAAAGGCGAGGAGAAACAACGAAGGCCCATTGCGCCGGAACACGAAGGCGCCTTCGCTCACGAGGAATCCCACCCACGCGAGCGCCGCGACACCGACGAGCGCGATGAGGAGAACCTGCTTGTTGATTTCAAGTGGGTCCAGGGTGAACGGAAGAAAGAAAACGGGAAGCAGGAAAAACAGGAGACAGAGAGACCAGTGGCACACGGCCAGGCACGCACGCGACCCCGCGCTCGGCCCGCGGTGAAAAAAACGAAAGAGGCGCATAATGCCTTTCAGTTTAGCACAAATGAAAAGAGCTTCAGGCATGTTACTGCGCAGAAGCTCGAGAGTTGCGATGCGACCGCTTCGTCGCGGTCGCGGAGACGCGGGTCGCGTCGGGGATGAGGACTCCCCAGTCGCCCCCGCTTGCAACGAACATGACGACGGCTTCCTCGAAGCCGTTCTGTTGTTCCACTGTCACGCTGTGAGGCAGCGCGACGAGGTAGAACGTCCGATCGTCGTCGTAAGGGGTCTCCTCCGGGGAATGGCAGTGCCATCCCCAGAGGTCGTCGCCGTAGTAGGCTTCCCATGAAGTGGGCATGCCACCGGCGATGCAATACTCTTTTTCCCACGGGTTCATGCCATGGGCTTCCAGATGTTTGCGCATCTGGTCGTCGATCCTGACCCACATTGCGAACGTGAGCATACCGCTCACGCCCGATCGGCTCTTGCACTTGGGATAAGAGCCGATTTTTTTTGGATTGTTGGGGTCGGGATCACATTCCGCCTCGGTCCAGGATTCGACGCCACTGGGCCAGCGGTCGTTGGATGACGTGGCGTAGAGGATTAGAGATTCGGTTGCCGTCGCGAGACGGCGTCCAAACTGGGCGAAGTAGACATCGAGACTCTTCGCCATTCCCCCGTTCAGCCCACTGACCGGCCAGGGGTTCCCTTCTCCTGGAAACGGCCAGATGGACACACAGACCGTGTCCACGAGGTCGAATTCTCCTTCAGGAATACGCGAGATGTTGTCACCCGCCTCGACCTCAGGCGGAGATCCGACCACGTAGTCGTCCCCCAGTGGCTCCTCGAGCATATCGGGGGGGCAGTTATTCCTTTCGGGGTCATAGGTCGCCGATGCCGGGGTCGACGTCGGCGTCGGGCCCGGAGTGGGACTTTCTGACTCCGGCGTTTCCGTCGGCTGAGGAGATTCCCAGGGCGTAGGACTCTCCGCCGGTTCCGTTGTCGGATCCGGCGTTGCCGTTTCCGGCACCAAGGTGGGCGTCGGTGTCGGATCGTCCGGATTCGAGAAACCCGGAGGGGCTGTGTGGCAGCCGACTAGGATCAGACACCACACAGAAAACATAATCGTTCTGCTTCCGTACATGGTCGGCTCCTTGCTTGTTTGAGTGAGACTCGTCATTCTCGAAATGGACTAAAGAACAAAACGGCTAACCTTTGCATACTTTTTGACGTTCGTCAAGAGCATACTTGTCACATGCATACTTGTCACAAATATACTTTTTTTGGCTCAACAATGCAAAACGCGCGGGTGTGGGGTCCCGCGCGTTTGGCTATAGGTTGCCCGGAACGAAAGAACAATGGGACCTCTGCAAAAGGGCGTCTTTTCGTCTCACGGGCACCCGTTGACCCCACTCAACGTAGTCTGTACTACGTCTCGTGGGGCTCAACAGCCCGTTCAACGAAAATCCATCCCTTTTTCAGAGGTCCCCGAAACAAGTTCCAGGGTCGTGAGAGCGCGTTGTAGAAAGAGCGTTTCTTCAACGCGGACAGAGGGGCTTTGAGCGGTTGGTTCCAGACGTTCCCCTGTCCGCACCGAAGATGGTTATGATTCTTCCGCCGGAGGGGACGGCTCGACAGGTACGTCGTCATCGTTCCCAACGGGTGAATCGTCTGGTTGCGCCGGGCTCTCCGGCGAAGCGAGTTCAGCTGTTTCTGTCGATGCTGCTTGCGTGGATGGTTCCGCGTCTGTCTGGTCTTCCGTTTCCGGCGGTGTGGATGTTTCGCTGGGTTCGGGGTCGGGCGGCGCTTGTCCAAGCGCCGTTACATTGTCATCGGAGGGCGTCTCCTCGACTTCCTCCTCTGGCAGTTCAAGCGTTTCCGGCGGCTCATAGTCCTTGCGGTAGGCGCTGACCATCCAGTCGAAGCGGATGCCCGAATCAGCTCCGTCGATTTGGACGACGGTGAACCCGTCGTGGTCCTTTTCTGAGACGTAGAGGCTGACGGGGCCGTTCGGTGTCACGAGGACGCGTATGGGGGCGACGGTTGATGTCACGTCGTTGAACGTCGGTTCGACGTCTTCGAACGTGATGACCGCCCGGCCGTCCACCAGTTCCCCGCTGCCCGCCAGGGTGATCACGACGTCGAGCGAGGTGACGGCGGCAGTTTCCACCTCTTCGCCTTGGTGACTCTTGATGACTGTCTTTAGGACGCCCTCGGTCCTGAGCGTACCGTCCTCGTCCATGGACCAGCGGTTGCCGAGTCCGGCCAGGCGTCGGATGCCGAGGATGTCGTTTCCACCGAGGTAGATGTTGCCTTCCATGTTGAGAGAAGCGAGATTGCTGCTGGTTGCCGTCTGCGAAGCGGTGTTCACGAGCTCGACTTTGGCCGACGGTCCGCCGTCGTAGTAGCTAACCCGAACGAAGGCGACAATTTTTTCATCCTGGAGTGTCTGTTTGTTGTAGGGTTCAAGGGCGTAGCCGACGACTGGTCCAGCTTCCACGGCTTTCATGGCGTATCCGGACTTGGTGGCGGAACTCGTGAGCGGATCACCGATTTCGATCGCGCCGTTTTCCAGACTGACTTTGGTCGGAACGCGACCGGCTAGGGCGATGGGGTAGTGTCCCTCCTTACCTTCGCCTGCGAGGAATCCCGGACGGGTCGACACGATGCCGGCCAGCCGTTGGCTGTCGCCTTCGCCCGAGCGACGGACGGATTCTTCTGCGTCGGCAAACACGACGACGTCGCCGGGCGCAAGGGTCTCCTCCGAGGGGAACATTTCGGCGAAGTCGTAGGAGCCTGTGGCCCAGCCGGAGGCATTCGTGCGCATGAAATCGCCGCCGAGCCCGGAGGCACCGTCGTAATAGATGTACTTGTCCGTCTGGGCGGATCCGTGGTCCGAGGGGTAGAGGCGTCCGCCCATGACCACATCTCCGTTCACCGAGAGCGTTCCGGCGTTCGTGATGTAAGCCACTTCCGCGTCGGAGGCGTTGCGGATGGAGAGGCGATAGTCGTCCGATCCCGAGACGTTCGTTACCAGGCTCATGCCGATTTTTTCGGCTTCCTCACCGTTCCAAGCGGAGCCGCGCAGGGACAAGGTTGACGAATCTTTAAGGGGATGGGAGGCGTCGGCCTGTTCCAAGTCGGCGAGCAATGCTCCGTTTGGCATCTGGGCTGCACCGTCCGCGTCGAGGACTGTGTGTACGCCGTTCCAACCTGGCTGGATGAAGACGCGGATCGTTCCAGTGCCCGACGTGTGCGCCTCAAGCGCGCGGCCGAGGACGTCGCCGGCCCCCGTCGCTTTTTTGGCGACGCCAGGCACGGATGACAGGGTCAGAACATCTCCAGGGACGATAGCTCCGCCTTCGTCATTGACCCGCACGGGAACTTGTCCGACGAGGGCGACCGGCACGTACGTGCCGGTTTTTTCCCAGCCGTCAAAGGCATTTCCAAGCACGTTCGGGGCGCTCGAGAGGGCGCCAATGACCTTCGTGCCGATGGACGCCGGTCGGACCTGTCCGTCGGCATCGAGACCGACGACGTCACCGTCCGCGAATTGTGTGCGGATTCCCGGAAAGAGTTCGGCGTAGTCGGCGCCGCCGGAGGTAAGCTGCACGCCGGCCGCGCCATTTCCTTCGATCGCGCCGATGATCGTCGCGTTTCCGTCACGGAACTCGATAAGATTGCAATCCGTGGTCGGGTTCGTGTCCAGACACGCCTGAATGGAGATACCGTCCTGCGTATCCGCATTGCCATCATTGAAGAAACTTCCCACGAAACCAGCCACACTTCCTTCGATGCCGAGACCGGTATCGCTGAATATTTTTCCCTCGACGCCGAGTTGACCCGAAACGAACAGGTCGTCGCCGCCAGTCGAGAATCCCGCGTCCGAGATCGTTTCCGCGTTTGCTCCCACAAAAACGTCGTCCAGGAACGCGGCGTCGCCGGCGGTGTTTGCCCCAAAGAAACTCCAGGCGGTCGTGGCGGCGACGCTGCCGACATAGACTCCGTATCCGGTTGTAAAGCTTCCTGTATCCGTATCATCGAGACTTACACTGATACCGCGTGCATCCGTGACTGTGCTACCACCGTCGTCGATATCGATGTTCAATCCGCGCAAATTTGTGATAGTCAAGGCACCAACGGTCGCATAGCGCGCATCGATCAGATTGGTGTTTGTTATGGTTGCGTTGTTTGCAAAATCACCCTCTCCGAGGCTCACCCGTTCACCCACGAGATTCGTTACCGTGTTCGTGATGTTATTGACGGAAATTTCCGTAACACGGCCGTAGATATTCGTGCTGGTCGAAGCGGTTGCATTGTTAAATGAGACAAGGCTAACATCCCCCACGAGATTGTAGGACAGTGTGCTAGCATTGACGGTCGATGTGACATCATTGAAATATCCAAAATCACTACGGTTGGCCAAGAGTGTTCCTTGAAAATCTTCTGTTCCAAAATAAATGGCTTGGGTGGCAAATGTCGTTCCCGCGTTCAGAATACTCGTGGTTTCCGAGAGGAGTCCGTTCGCCGATACCCCATCGTCGAAGTACGCAGTGTCACCAACACCCAACTTTCCGTTTACATATGTATCGTCTCCATCCATGCTGAAGTCAGCATCTGTGACCGCTTCCGTACTGGCTCCCATGAATACGTTTCCTCCGCTAAAAAACCAAGCATCTGTATCAAGATACGACAACGACCCACTATCAGTCGCGTCCGATGCGTAAAAGGTTATCGTCGGATCCGTCGCGTCATTGGTTCCGATGCCGATGCGCACGATGTCATCCGAAACATCCACCGAAAACGGCGCCACGAGCGTGTTGGAGGCGCCGATCGCAAGATCATCCGTTGTCGATGTGAGATACGATATAGTTCCTCCGTCCGTGAAGAGACTACTTCCGCCCACGACGTCGGTCAAAAACGCCACCGTTCCCGATCCGTTCTGGAACGTGATCGTCCGGTCGTCCGTGGGGTCGGTGATCGCGAACGTCGTTTCGAAGTCATTCGCGGTTCCGCCTTCGAAGACGAACGGGGAGGCGTTCTGGATTACCGCACCGGAGGCGTCGAAGGTCGAATCAAAGTCCGCCGCTCCGTCGAAGTTGGCGGTCTGGGAGGTGGTGAGGACACCGCCGTCCGCCACAACGAACGCATCGTCCACATCCAGACCTGCATTGAAGTTTCCGTTGGCTGTTGTGGTCAAAATACCGCCATCGGCGACCGTAAACACATCGTCTACGTCGAAACCGGCATTGAAATTGCCATTTGCCGTGGTTGTCAGAATTCCGCCGTCCGCCACGACGAAGACGTCATCCACGTCGAACCCGGTATCGAGGTTGACGTTGGCACTGTGCGTTTGGATCGCGGTGAATGTCTGGGCCACAGCCAGACCGGCGAGCGTGGTCGTCGCATTCGGAAGAGTGACGGTGACGTCCGCGCTCGGATCCGTGATCGCAAGCGTGAGTTCGTTGGTATTATCCGTGGCGCCGTCAAAGATGAGTGCGTTCGTTCCCTGGATGGCTCCTGAGATGGTCACGCTGTCCGTCACTGCATCGCCCAGGCCGATGGTCGCGCCGTTCAGGGCCACAGTTCCGCTTGAAGTGAGTGTCCCGTCTAGAGTGAGCGCGCCGATGCCGGTCGCGTCCCCCGTCGTGTTGATATTCCAGTCCGAGGAATCGATGGCCACCGTGGCAGTGTTGTTTCCAAGTGAGGTTACGCCGGTGGACGAAAGGGTCGTGAAGGCTCCGCTCGAAGCGGAGGTCGCTCCAATCGTCGTGCCGTCGATCGCTCCGCCATTTATGTCGACCGTGCCAGCCGTCAGGGTTCCGGAGTCCGTGAGTTCCCCCAAGGTGATGCCTCCGTCGAGCAGGTTCAATTCCGCTCCGGAAATGAGCGTGCCGGCGTTGTCGATAATGTTTGTAAAACCTCCCCCTGCATCCGTGATTTTGAGTGCCGTTCCGACCAGGTCGTCGACGTCGGCGTTGTGTACCTGAAGCAGCGCGTCCAGTCCTTCCGTCGAGGACGCGTTTGTCAGTTGCAGGCCGTATTGGGACGTCGTTCCTCCTGTGGTGTCGGAAGCGGTAAACGAGAACGCCGTGCCGTTTTCCGTTGTCGCGTCTGTAAGCGTACGCGAGATGGAGAAGACCCTTCCCGCGGCGCCTGTGATGGAGGTGGCGGCATCCAAGGTCAGGGCATCAGCCAACTCGGTAAAGTCGAGAGCGTTGTCTGCAATGTCGAGCGTCACAGCGGCGCTTTCCGTCCCGGAGCCTGCAACTGTGATGTCCCCGCTACCGGCGTCGGCGACAGTCGCCACGTAGCTGCCTGTTGTGTCCGTTCCAAGCGCCACGGAATTCGCTTGAACCGTGGCGGCTCCGGTGCTACTCACATCAATATCTCCAGAAACATCTACAGGATTGTAATTGGTGCCATCGGCGACCAGGATGAATCCACTTGTATTGGTGGTCATGAACAAGTCATCGCCCGAAACCGTGATATCTCCCGACACGGTTACATTATCTTGAATAGCAACCGTACCAGCTGCATTGATGGTGAGTGTGGCGCCGTCAGAAGTAATATCGTCTCCATTGACGGCGAGATCTCCGGCCAGAGTGACGATTCCTGTTCCTAAAAATCCATAGGAAGGGTTCGTGGTCTCATTCCCAAACTGGATCGTTTCGGATCCGTTTGTGGTTGTCACAGTAAGATAATTGTTCGCGGCTTCGGAAATGGTAAAGATGGAAGCGGTATTGTCGGTCAGATTGAGATCGAAGGAAGCGTCCAAGGTCATGGAATCCGCCAGCTCCGTAAAGTCGAGGGCATCGTCGGCGATGTCGAGCGTTACGGCGGCGCTTTCCGTTCCGGAGCCCGCGACTGTGATGTCTCCGCTTCCGGCATCGGCCACGGTTGCTATGTAGTTGCCGGTCGTGTCCGTTCCAAGTGTGATCGCGTTCGCCTGAATGGTAGTCACGCCCGCATTGGTAATCGTAATGTCGCCAGAGATCGCGACGGGGTTGAAGTTGGTACCGTCGGCGACCAAGATGAAACCGTCGGTATTCGTTCCCATGAACAGGTCATCACCAGAGACGGTGAGGTCGCCGGTGAGAGTGAGGTTATCCTGAATCGCGACCGTGCCCCCGGCGTTGATCGTCAGGATGGCGCCATCGGAAGTGATGTCGTCTCCGTTCACAGCGAGATCGCCCGTGAGCGTGGTATTGCCTGTGACGGCCAGTGTGGATGAGGTCGTCACAGCACCCTCCGCTTTGAAGGTTCCGTCCACGAACGCATTTCCATTCACACCAAGCATGTCGTCGACATAAAAGTCATTGCCCGAGAACGCAAATCCGGCATCCGCAATACTTTCTGTGTTTGCCCCGATGAGTACGTTTCCTCCGCTGAAGAACCAACCATCGTCATCGAGGTAGGAAAGTGATCCACTGTCCGCGCCGTCCGAGGCGAAGAAGGTCAGCGTGGGATCTGTGGCATCGTCCGCGCCGATGCCGATACGGACCACGTCGTTAGAGACGTCAACCGAAAACGGGGCGACCAACGTATTGTTGGCGCCGACGGCGAAATCATCCGTGGTGGATGCGAGATACGTCACGGTTCCTCCGTCCGTAAACAGTCCGTCTCCGCCGTCGATGTCCGTCAAAAACGCCACCGTCCCTGTTCCGTTTTGGAACGTGATCGTCCGGTCTGCAGTTGGGTCGGTGATGGCGAACGTGGTCTCAAAGTCATCCGCCGTTCCGCCTTCGAAGACGAAGGGGGAGGCGTTCTGGACCACTGCACCGGAAGCGTCGAAGGTGGAATCAAAATCCGCGGCTCCATCGAAATTAGCGGTCTGGGAGGTGGTGAGGACGCCCCCGTCCGCGACCACGAACGCGTCGTCGACGTCGAAGCCGCCGTTGGCGTTCACATTGGCCGAGAAGGTGGTGGCGCCTGTTCCAAGGAAGCTGAAGGACGGGTTCGTGGTTGCGTTTCCGAAGGTCATGGTTTCGCCAGCATTGGTCGTCGTGATCGAGAAGTAGGCGTTGTCCCCTTCTGAGATGACGAAGTTGGTGGCCGTATTGTCGATGAGGTTGATGTCGAGTGAGGCGTCCAAGAGCAGGGAGTCCGCGAGCTCGGTAAAGTCGAGCGCGTTGTCGGCGATGTCGAGCGTCACGGCGGCGCTTTCCGCCCCGGAACCCGCCACGGTGATGTCCCCGCTTCCCGCGTCCGCGACCGTGGCGACGTAGTTGCCGGTCGTGTCGGTCGCGAGGACGACGGAGTCAGCGGTGACGGCCGTCACGCCGCCCCCGGTCATGCTGATGTCGCCGGTCATGGCCACGGGGTTGAAGTTCGTGCCGTCGGCCACGAGGAGGAAGCCCGCCGTGTTCGTCCCCATGAAGAGGTCGTCGCCCGAGACCGTGAGGTCGCCCGAGACCGTGACGTTGCCGGTCGTGCCGGCGTCCGCGATTGTGAGGAGGGTGTTCGTGCCGTCCGTTACGCGTAGGGACTCAAGGTTCGAGATAATGAAGTCAGGAGTGGCACCCGAGAGGGTGATGTCCCCGCCGAGGTTCGAGGCCAGGTCGACGTCGAGCGTGCCGCCCGTGTGGACGTTGCCCGAGGTGTCGAGGACCGTGAAGACCCCGCCATCGGCTGAGATGCCGCCGTTCAAAGTGGCGAGGCCGGAAGCGGTGTAGGTGGAGAGGGAGGTGTTTCCGGTAACACCAAGGGTGCTTGCGGCGTTTATGGCGCCATTCAAGGAAATGGTTCCCGTGCCGGTCGAAAAAGAAGCAGCGCCGGTCTGACTGAACGGACCATCCAGCCTGAGCGTCGAATCGACTTCCAAACTGCTTGATACATACAGGTCGCCTCCGCCGTCCGCAAGATCCGGCGCACCTATCCCAACCTGAAGGCGACCCGCGATGTTGGCACTCCCATCAACACTAAGCGTGGACGTTATGCTGACACTGGAGTCAAAATAGGCATTGCCCTCCACGCCGGCCATGCCTGCCACGAACAGGTCGTCGCCTCCCAAGACGAATCCGGCGTCGGCGACGGTCTCGGTGGGGGAGGTGGAGGCGCCGACGACCAAGTTATTGTCAAACCATCCATTTCCCAGAACTTCCAGTTCGTCCGCTGCCTGCAGGTCGCCGACGCCGCCGCTTCCGTAGGCGAAGACGGCATCAGCCCCGACGATGACGGCCGCATCGTCTTCAAACGTGCCACTGATCCCGATTTCCCAAGCGCTCGCGCCGCCGCTGATATCGCTTAAAAATGCCACGGTCCCGGATCCGTTCTGAAATGTGATCGTTCGATCGTCCGTCGGGTCCGTGAAGGCGAATGCCGTCTCGAACCCGTTGTCCGTGGCTCCTTCGAAGGACAGCGCGGACGCGCCGACGAACGTCGACCCCGTGAAGTCGTACGCGCCCGTGGCCGTGTCTCCCGCGGCCGCCAAAAACGCGGCGGAGTCCAGGCCGTCGAGGGTTTGGCTGTTGACGGCATAGGCTGCCGCGGTCACGCGCTTCCGCGGAGCGAGCGTTTCCCCTTCGATTTCAATTTCCAAATAGACGCCGGGGTTGTCGGCGAACACGCTGTCCGAAATCGCGGCGTAGGGATCGCCGATCGTGGTGTCGCCGAGGTCCTGGCTGAACAAGCCGTCGGCAAGATCCACTTCCCTGGCGACGGTATCGCCGGGCGTGTCCCCGTCGCAGGTCGAGGACGAGTTCGACCAGAGGCAGGTCCCGTCCTCCTCCGCGTCGAAGAGGCGCATCTCCATTTCGACGGAGGCATCGGATACGGGAACACCGTTCGCGTTTAAGAGGCGCCCTTGGTAGGTGATGATGTTGCTTGGTGCTGCGGCTTCGACAGGTACGTGACTTCCCAAAAGAACACACCCAACCAACCAGGCCCCGAGCAAGCGGGCGGCCAAGTGGTTGTGTGCGGTTCTGTTTTGGGAAGGGGAATGCATAAAGTGGAACGCATTGGGATTGGCTCGTTATGGATTGGACGTCGGACGCAGGCGGACGGGCATGGAGAATTCCACAGCTTCCTTGTGCTTCGTGTAGTCGATTGGGCGAATCTCGACGGTTTCGTAGCCGGTTTTTTGGTACACCGAGTAATACTGGTTCGGGCCGAGCAGGAACGTGTAGCGGCCGCGGGCGTCGGTCACGCTGGTTTCGAGCAGTTTGTTGTACTTCGGTTCGAATACGCGAACGAGGGCGTTTACGAGCGGTTTTCCAGTTCTTTGGTCGTACACAATGCCCCAATTTTTTGGTTTACGGGGCAGGGCCAAGCGGCGGGAGAGGAGATAGACGGCAACCTGGACGCCAGCAAGGGTGGCCGTCAGGGTGCTTGGCCTCACCATGACCACTCCGGCGGCCAGGAGGACACCGCCCACTCCGAGTGTTTGTTGGAGGCGGCGGAGACGGCGCATCCGCTTCACGTGCGCGGGCGTCTGGGCCTGTCCCGCGTCTGATGGCTCAAGGGGAATGTTCGGGGTGATCATCGCGTCTTTGGCGGTCACCCGGATGGTCTCCCCGTGGTAGACGTCGAGGTACACGCCGTCGTCCTTCACGCCGGACAGGTAGGAGGAGGGAAATCCGTAGCGCGGCTTCGTGACCGTGATGCGGTACTCCCCGGGTGCGACGAGGAAAAAGTAGCGCCCGCCCTTGTCCGTGACGCGGCTCGCCACGAGCCGGTTGTCCGAGACCCGGTAGAGGCGGATGATCGCGAGATCGACGGGCGTCTTCCGGATGGCGTCGTACACGACGCCGAACCCTTGGCGCTTGCGCCGACGGAAGAAGAGAATGGGCGTTCCGAAGAAGTATTGGAGGAAGGGCACGAGGTCAAAGGCTGCGGCGAGCACGACGGTGCTTGCTACAGCCGCGGCCGCGACGGCCGGGGTTGTGACTTCCGCCGCCGTCTGGGCCTCGGGTGTGCGCCGCAGACTCTGAAATGTCGTCAGCGCGTCGACCGCGCGTTCCGTCGCGGTTGCGAGGAACTCAGCTGCGCTCGTCTCCTCGCCCCCCCCGTCCCTCGGTTCCGCTAGCGGTATCTCCAGCGGTTGCAGGACCAGGTTCGTATAGGCGAGGTGGTTTTTCACCTCGACGACGCGTTCAGCGGAGACGTACCCGTCCTTTTCGGCGCGCACGAGATACCGGCCGTTCGGAACGTACCAACCGAACGTTCCCGTCCCTGTTGTCGTCAGGGGATTCAGCTCGCCGTATGGCGAGGCGTCCCAGACGACGGGCTCCCCCGTTTCCAAGGAGAAGAGCGTCACTCGCGCGCCTACCAACGGCCGCTGCCCTTCCTGGGTCGCCTCGGAGACCTGTCCCGGCGGCAGGACATTGGCTGTCAGGGAGACAGTTTGCGACGTGCCGTCGGAGTAGGACACGATGAGGGTGAGCGGGATCCGTGCGACTATATTCGATACACGGATGTCGGACCGATAGACACCATCTTCGGGGGTGAGAAGATAGGTGTCTGGTCCGAGGATGAGGAGAATCCGCTCCGGCACGGTCGTGGATTCCGGCAGGAAGAACTCCACGCTAAGCGGAGCGTCCGCGAGCACGTCCACCACGCGTTCCTCTGAAGCCTCCAGTTCGATGGCGCCCCCGCCCGTCCGCAGGACAAGTTCGTAGGACACGGGGGTTTCCGTCTCCGCGGGCGGAGTGATTGGCTCCGTCTGGCCGTTTGTCGGAGGCTCCGTCTCTTCCCCTGTGGGCTCCGTCTGGCCGTCAGGTGCGGGTTCAGTGGTCGATGTTCCTTCCCCCGTCGGTTCTCCTTCCCCGCTTGTCGGAATGGGTTCCGTTTCGGCCGGAAGCGTTTCCGTGGACGAAATCAGTTCCGACTCAGCAGGAGTCGAAGCGGCGGGCGTCCCGGAAATGAGGGCCCCCGAGGCGAACTGACCTATGCGGTCGTAGGCGAACACGCCGTAGAAATAGGTCGTCCCGTTTGTGAGACCCTGTTGTGTGTAGCTTTCGGCCAGAGTGTCGGTGAGCTTCGTGCACGTCGTGTCGGTCGGACTCGTAGGGAACGTCGTGGGACAGACCAGCACGCGGATTCCCGCGAGATCCTCGTCGGGCGGATTCGACCAGGCTAGGGCGTTCTGCGCGTTGCTGGCGGTCAGCCTCAAGTTTGAGACGTTGGCCGGAGGTGGGTTCTGGAGCGTCGTGAAGGCGACATCGGACGAAACACCTGTATTTCCAGCCGCATCGGAGGAGCGTGTCTCAATGTGGTAGGTCGTGTTGCGTGTCAGGCCCGTCAGAATCATGGAATGTTCCAAGACGCGCGTGTCGTCCGAAGCGGTTCCTCCGTAGTCGGTCGTGACGCCGTAGCGCACGAGACTTGTCGCAACTTCGTTCGTCGTCCACGTCACGCGGGCGGACGTTTCGGCAATGTCCGTCACTTGGATGTTCGACAGAATGGGCGCGCTCGCGTCGAGGGTCGTAAACGTCTGGTCGCCGGAAGCGCCGCGGTTTCCGCAGGTATCCGCGGAGCGCACACGAAAATGGTAGGTGGCGCCTTCTGCGAGACCACGGAGCGTGATGCTGTGCGCAAAGACGAGGCTTGAATGGGTCTCACTCCCCGTTTCATATGCCTCCGTCAGGCCGTAGTCCACGGCACTGTCCGCCTCCTCGCTCGTTTGCCAGGAAACATTCGCGGAAGAGGTCGTCACCTCTGACACCAGGATGTCGGTCAGAGCCGGGGCGGTCGTATCTCCGCATCCCGTGCCTCCGCTCGCACCGCCTCCGCCCCCACCGCTCGTCTGGTCGACTTCGGCCGAGACGGCCACAGCGCCGTCTGAGGTGATTGGGAGTGCGATCGATCCGGAATCGCCGAACGTACCCGCGATCGAAACGAAATACGTGCCCGCATTTTCCGGATTCACGATCTGATTTGTTCCAATCCCCGAATCCGTCGCCTGCGTTCCGATATCGATGGTGACTTCACTCCCGGCGGTAATGGCGCCGCCGTCGCCGGCACAGACCGTGAACGTGACAGTGTTGCCGGCCACGGCCACGGACAGCTGCTCCGCTCCCGCACAGGTCGGGGCCGTTGTGCGCGCGATCCCGTTTGCGGAAATATCCGCGTCGTCCTCGACAATATTCGACAAGTCGAAGCCGGGCGCGAATGTAAGCCGGATCGTCGATCCCTCGACGGCTCCGGTTCCAGTTGTAAAGACCACGGCGTGATTGGCGTTGGCTCCTGCCTCGAGGCTCGTCGGAACGTCGTTGGCAGAAGTCACCGTCGCTGCCCGGCCGCTTGGAACGGCCGCAACAAGCGCTGTCACGAAGACAGCGACTGTTACGGATTTCCAAAGGGAGCGATTGAGGAACAGCACACAGGAGGAGTGGTTGTTAAGACGGCATGGGTTCGTGGATCCGTGTCCGAGCTTTCAGTGCCCTTCCGTATCCTTTATAGAGAAGGGTGAAAAGGAGAAGAAATCCGACCCCAACCATGAAAAGTTGCCAGGGTACGACCCAGAAGACGATTTCGGAATGGATTGTCTTCGGAGTCGATCCATACGTGACGTCGAGCGCGGCCGTGACGGGCCCGACAGTCAGGCTGCGCATTTGGTTTCCTGTCGTCTGCCAGAACCCGTTCTTATTCGTTTCTCCGAAAGGCGTTTCAAATGTCCGTGTCGTGCGCGGGAGCACGCGTCCCTTTCCAGGATTGGCGTCGAATGTTCCGAGGACGCGGCCGAATGCATCCCGAAATGTCACGGTCCCCGTCGGAACGACGTGGACATTGCCTTGGTTTTGGATGCGGTAGGAAAACGTTCCAGCGGCCGTGCTCAGCCACTGGCCTTCCTTGGGTCCCGTGAAGTCGAGCAAGGCCGCCTGCTCCACGGTTTCGCCTGCGACGGTCAGAAAGATGAGGATAGCCGTGTTGGCCTGCACGCTCGCACCGTTCGTCGCGACGACGTCGTATGGCGCGTCGGAAACCACGATCGCCCCGTAGTGGGAACCAGCGGGCACGTCCGAGGGGATGGCAATCACAAACGACACGTCCGCGCTTTGGCCCGCCGGAATCGTCACCGACCCCGCGGGAAACGCGATCCATTCCGGAAGTCCCGCGCGGCCTGCGTCGGAAGGAACAAAGGCGGGCGTGCCGGATTCTTCCTTCGGCTCAAATGCCCGGGTGTGTAGGTAATAGGTGTGTTCCGCGTCGTTCGTGTTGGCAATGCGGATCTGGGAGGAAACGGTTTCTCCACGGCTTCCCGTAAGCTCGAGGATGGCCGGCCCAACCGCAAACGCCTGTGCCTGAGGCACGAGGGTGGCGCTTCCGAGCGCGACGAGGGAGAGGGCAAGCAGGAGACGGAACATATCCTTAAAAGTTTCCGGATACGATAAACGAAAGTGTCTGCCCGTAGGCACCGTCTGGCGTTTCCTCGGAAATGGCGGCTTTGAGGGTCACGAAATGTCGGTCTTCGAAGCGGGTGCCGCTCTCGCTTGCCACTTCCTGCGGGTTGGCTGTGAATGCTGTATCGGCCGTGTCGAAGGTGGAATCGGTCAAGGTCGTATCCGAAGACCGCGCCCCGTACTCTTCTGCGCCCGCCGTCACGTTTCCGTCGGTCACGTCCGCGATCGCCTCGTCCGCCGTCCGCAGATCGTCGTCCTCGAATACCTGCACGACGTATCCCCCGTCCACGTCGGTCGAAACATTGAATCCGACGAGCGCTGTGGTGACCCCGCTACTCGTCAGCTCTCCCATGTCCGCTCCCGTTCCCTCTAAGAGGTATACGACGTCGTTTGTCCCATCGATCACAGGAGCGCCTCCTGCCAGCGCATCCAAGGTAATCGTTCCAGCTCCAACAGACGTGATTTGACCGACGGCGGCAACCTGCGAGGCTCCCACGTCTTGGACGACGGCCACAAAGTCCCCGACCGCCAGGCCTGTGGGATCCGTGGTAACCGAGGTCCCGGCCCGTGCCGTGGCGGGACGCTCGGAGGACGTGTCTTGGGCAAACAGCTCAAACGTAATCACGGGGTCGAACACGCCCTGACGATATCCTCCGGGTAGTTGATAACTCGCGCTCGTACTTTCCATACCGCTTACCGAAGAAACCGTATCTCTCAATTGGTACGAGACGGATGCACTGGTGTCGGAACCTCCTTGGCTAATCGTGTCCCAGCGAATCTGAAAATTAGGAGATTCCATTTCCGCTGAGGCAAAACCCACCAAAACAAAAAACTCCACACATACGACACTCGCGACGACCCAACGATGCATAAACCTGTCACTTATGT
>JACQWJ010000036.1 GCA_016209325.1 Candidatus Uhrbacteria bacterium | reverse complement strand
CCCATCAATCATCCCAACCTTTTTTGAAATCGAAAAATCTTTTTTCTAAAAAATAACGCTTAGGTTTGTTCTAAAAGAGAGATGATCAAAAAGTTAACCGGACAGGAGTGGGTTTCCCCATGTATGATTTTCATCCCCACGGGATTGCCTCGCCTGCCGGCAGGCAGGTCATAACGTGAAAGCGTGTTCCTCGCAATGACGCCATTCCTATGTCCCACACTCCCACCTACGACGCCAAGATCAAACCCATCCTCGACACCCTCCAACCGCGCCTGCGCGTTTGTCGTCTCACCGGCCAAGCCTGGGACATGACGGAGCGCGAGATCGGCTGGTACCGCCAGTTCAACGTTCCCCCTTCGGACATCCATCCGACGGTGCGCTTGAAATTTCTTCTTGGATTCGGCGCAGGCACGGTCTTGTGGAAGAAACCACATGCCAAGACGGGGCAGCCAATCTTGACGTTCGTCCATCCCGACAGTCCCTACCAGGTCGTCTCGGACCGCGAATGGATGGACGCGGAATATCTCTGTTCCGGGCCGGACGCGGATCCCGGGCGCCCTTTTTTCGACCAGCTGCGGTCGCTGGCCCGCTCCATTCCCGTCGGCGCGCTGCATGACGATGGAAGCAACCAGCGCTCGATCGGCGTCGACTTTATCAAATGCGAGGACGGGTACATGGTCTTCGGCTCGGGCCTCAGCCGGCGTCTGTCGTATGCGTATACGGCCTACGAGACGGAGGATTCCGTCGACGTGGCGAATGTCCGTTTCAGCAGGTTCTGTCATGCCGTCAACCGTGCCGACCACCTGTACGACTGCGCCTTTGTCTTCGAGAGCTACGACTGTATCGGCTCGCGGTTCCTCTTCGACTGCAGGAACTGCGAGTCATGCTTCGGTGCCACCAACCAGAGGAACAAGAAGTACCTGTGGTTCAACGAGCAGCTGACAAAGGAGGAATGGGAGCGCCGTGTCGCCGCGGTCGATCTCTCGTCGCGCACTGTTTTTGAAGCGCAGCGCGCGCAATTCCTGAAATGCTTGCAGGATGCTGTCTGGCCGCCGGACTTCAACCACAAGTCCGAGGACTACTCGGGCGAGTACATGTACGAATCCGTCCGCTGTCACGATGGGTACTTGGTCACCACTTGCACTGACTGTGACTGGTGCTGGATCACGATGGAGCAGGAGCAGTCGGCGTTTTCCACCTGGCTCGTGTGGGGAAGCGGCATCTACGGATCGTGCGATTCTGTCTCCAGTCAGGACCTCCGGTTTTGTCTGCGTATCTGGCGTTCGCGGGACATGGAGTACTGCATCAACTGCTACGACTGCGAGTCATGCTTCGGCTGCGTAGGCCTCAAGCGGAAGAAATGGTGCCTATTCAACGTCCAATATGCTGAACAGGAGTACTGGGAACGGGTCGATGTGCTGAAGGGCGCCATGCTCGAGCGCGGCGAGTACGGACGGTTTTTCCCAGCTGACCTTTCCCAGAACGGATTCCAATTCTCCTTGGGGGACATGTTTTTCGGGTATTCCAAGGAAGAGATGAATGTGTTTCACGCTCCCGTGTTTGATCTCCGTCGCGGCGGCATTCTTGTCGTCTCCGACACCGGAATCGACGTCTCTGCGCTTCCAGACAGCAGTCGCGATCCAGAGGCCGCATCCTGGATCGGAAAGCCCATTTTTGATTCCCGTCTCCAGCGTCAATTCACGATTACCTCCCAGGAAGTGGATTTCTACCGATCGCGTGACCTTCCGCTTCCAAACGAGCACTTCCTCAGTCGTTTGAAGAAGCTGGTTCGGCTTTCCAACATGCCAACCCAGAAAGCGGTGGTATGCACCTTCTGTCGAGTATCAATTCAGGCTTACGGAAACGGTACGTTTGCCGAACGTAAGGTCGTCTGTAGGCCTTGTTACCTGCGCTTTCTAGAACAAGAGGTTGAACCAAACAGACAAATGCGGGATACTATTGGTATGAGTAAGTAGAAGTGAGATTTTCTATGACCGAAAGAAACGAAGGCGCGTTTACTTCAAGACCAGATGCAGATCCAAACAATATTCAGCGGAAGCGGGAAACCGTTGCGGCCCACGTCGAATCACAACTCGCCAACGGCATGACGCCTGAGCGCTATTTGGCCGTCCTGGAACAGGAAGCCGCAGGTCGCTGGCAGCGCGAGAAGGAAATGCCGGAAGACCGCGAGGAGCTCGAGGTCCTTTTGGACGTTCTTGCGGCGCGTTACGTCCGGCCGCACCTTTCCTCGCGCGCCGAAGCCGACGCATACAGAGAATGTGTCGCGCGTATTCATGAATGGACCGAAGAGCAGTTGTATCGTCTGCTTCAACGCCTGAAACCCGCGGAAAATCCGAAGGATCGTCTGATCCTTGTACAACTCACGGACGCCATCTCCCTTCTAAAACGGCAAGTCACTCTTCTTCATGATGCCATTGATCGAGGACCATTTCCTGCCCCCGAGAAACCTAAGAAACCGAGTCTGTCCCAGATTTGGGAAGCAGTTATGACGGGCAAGGCAGGCGATATTCCATACCTCACTCTTTTTAAGGAAGAATTGATGGGAGGGGACTTAGAGGCCCCCATTTTCATCCCAAGAATCGCGAATGATGGTTCGGATGCAACCTCGACGCATGAAGACTTTGCAGAACTTATCCGACAGATGAAAGAAATAGAAATAACAGAAGAACCTGCATTGGAAACTGATCGCGCCTCTGCCCGTCCGCAAGAGACAACACTGAATGTTGTTCATGAGGTCGGAGAAACAGAAACGAAACAAGACGCTAACGCTGATACACCAACGGTTTCCACAAAAGAGGAACCTATTTTGGAGACGCAGGCGGCTTAACGGCATATGTCCGTCTTCCAAGCCGCCGTCCTTGGCATCGTCCAGGGCCTGACCGAATTTCTTCCGGTCTCCAGCTCGGGACACCTGATCCTCGTTCCCCGGCTCCTCGGTTGGGAAACCCAGGATCTCGCGTTTGACGCAGCCATCCATTTAGCAACCCTCGCGGCCATCCTGGCGGCCCTGTGGACCGAGGTCGCGCAGATCGTCCGAGGTCTGGCGCGTTGGAAAACGGACCCGTGGGGCAGGCTCGGGTGGATGATCGTCGTTTCCACGCTGCCCGTCTTGGTGATTGGCTTCGTGTTCAAGGATATGATCGAGGTCGTTTTCCGTTCCTCCCATTTGGTGGCTCTTTCCCTTGGGTTTTGGGGTATCCTACTATTCATCGCCGACCGCCTCGTCTCAAAAGGAGCTCTGAGCGACGTCCGACTGGTCGGCTGGAAGCGTGCGCTCGGCATCGGTGCGACCCAAGCCCTCGCCCTTCTACCGGGAACGTCACGTTCCGGCGTGACCATCACAGCCGGATTGTTTTCGGGTCTCAATCGGGAGACGGCCGCAACGTTTTCGTTTCTCCTCGGGGTTCCAGCCACGGCTGCGGCCGGGGCTGGGGCCATCCTTGACCTCGCAACCGGCCAGGCGTACGTGGAGCCCCTGCCGCTCGTCGCCGGTTTTGTGACCGCCTTCGTTTCTGGCTTTTTCGCCATCCGTTTCCTTCTGAAGCTCATGAAAGGGGCGAGTTATGCGTGGTTTGCTGTTTACCGGATTTCATTGGCGGCATTGATTCTGTTTTTGTTTTGAGTCAAAGTCATATGACCATTTCCGTTCGTTATGACAGGCATGAAACCAAAAGTTCTCGTCGGCATGTCGGGCGGCGTCGATTCGTCGGTGTCCGCGGCGTTGTTGTTGGAACAGGGGTACGAGGTGATCGGGGCGTTCATGAAGAACTGGTCGGGAGACGTCGAGGGCCCCCAGTGTGTCGATCCGGACAAGGTTGGAGAGGGGTTTTCCGAGTGCGGGTGGAGGCAGGAGCGCAGGGACGCCATGCGCGTCGCAGCCCAGCTCAGCATCCCGTTTTTGACGTTCGACTTTGAGGAACAGTATCGCCGCGACGTCGTCGACGCCATGTTTCGCGAATACGCCGCAGGGCGGACACCGAACCCGGACGTTATGTGCAACCGCTTCGTGAAGTTCGACCTGTTCGTAAAGGAGGCGGACAAGCTCGGTTGCGCATTCGTCGCGACAGGGCATTACGCCCGAATTGTGTCCTCTTCGTCTTTGCGAGGACCTGCCGGTGCTGGCCCTTGGCCTGCACGGCGTGGGACGAAGCAATCTCCCGAGCCGTACCGTATTCTCGCAGGCACGGACGTGAACAAGGACCAGACCTATTTCCTCTGGGCCGTTCCGTCGGCCGTCCTTTCGCGCGTCCTGTTTCCGATCGGTCATTTGACCAAGCCGCAGGTCCGCGAGAAGGCCCACGCCCTCGGCCTGCTGGTTGCGGACAAGAAGGACAGTACGGGCATCTGCTTCGTGGGCGAAGTCGACATCCGTTCATTCCTGCAGGCGCGCATCCCGAAGAATCCGGGCGACATCGTTACGACCGATGGCGCGGTCGTCGGCCGGCACGAGGGCATCGCGTTTTACACCATCGGCCAGCGCGAGGGCCTGAACATCGGCGGCCAGCCGCAGCCCTATTACGTCGTCGAAAAGCGCGCAAAGATGAACCAACTTGTCGTCTCCAGCAATTTCCACCAAGTCCTGTTTAAAACAGAATTGACTGCTACCGAATGCAACTGGTTCCAAGCGCCGGAGGAAGGGAAGACCTACCAAGCCCGTGTCCGTTACCGCCAGCAGCTCCAGCCGTGCACCGTCTCGATCCCCCTCCTTGCCAAGGAGGGGCTAGGGGAGGTTGCCGGCGAGGGGTTCCCGTCGAGTTCTCTCCCCCTTACGAAGGGGGAGACAGGAGGGGGTCCTGCGTCTTCTGTTCACGTCACCTTCACCCAACCCCAGCGCGCCATCACCCCGGGCCAATCAGTCGTCTTCTACAACGGCGAGGAAATGATCGGCGGGGGGATTATCGAATAGGTCGACGTATGGAGGAATGGGAGGAAAAATTTCGGGGGAAATATCGCCGGGGGACGATCCGTTGGAAGGCATGGGATTACGGGGCGCCAGGGGCATATTTCATTGTTCAGGCTGGTCTATTGATCCGCTGCCCGAATCTGTCATCGACGCCTTGATCGCGGACGGCCGCATCTTCCACTGTTCAGGCGCGGTCCGCGTCGAGGAACCACCCGTAAGCGATTACGTTCACATATTCCAAGGTACGACCGACAGTACGTCCGGCATGCCTCTCAGGCTGTTGGAACGTCTGTTGCGAGAAGTCTTGTCGTCCTTCGTCGCATGATCCAGCCAGCGCTGCGTGAACACCTACGTCTCCCGTCTTCCGCGCAGCGCGTCGCCGAGGGTCACTTCGTCGGCGAACTCGATACTGGCGCCGGTCGGGAGGCCACGGGCGAGCCGCGTGATTTTCCGTTCGAGGGGGCGGAGCTGCTTAGTGAGGTACAGCATGGTCATTTCGCCGTGGACGTCCGGGGAGAAGCCGAGGATGATTTCCTCCAGGGCGGGGGAAGCGCTAATTTTTTGCAAAAGTGGATGAACGTTCAGCACGTCGGGCGTCATACCTTCCATGGGATTCAACGTGCCTCCCAGGACGAAGTACTTGCCCGCGAACGCGTCCGTATTTTCGATGGTCGAAATGTCCCGCGAGGTTTCGACAACGCAGAGGAGGCGCGGATCACGCTTGGGATCGGAACAGTATTCGCAGATGTTGCGCCCTTCGGTGTAGCTGAAGCACTCCCGGCAGACCGCGATCCGCTCACTCAGCTCCTGCATGAGCCGCGCCATCTGAGTCACATCGTATTTGGACATCTTGAGGAGCGCGAAAACGTAGCGTAAGGCCGTCTTCGGGCCCACGCCCGGCAGGCGCATAAACGCGCTCACGAGGTTTTGGATGGGTTCGGGAAAGCGGCGCATGTCCGTAGGGGTAGGGGTGTTGGGGATTAGGGGTTAGCCCCTAATCCCTCCACGATCACATTCCCAATCCCTTTAGCGCGTCGAGGCCGCCCATGTCCTTCATCTTCAGGGCCATCTTTTTCTGGATGTTCTTGACGGCGTCGTTGAAGGCTTCTTTGAGTGCATCCTGGAGCTTCGCCTTGTCGGTCAGGAGTTCGTCGGCAATCTCGATCGAGAGCACTTGCTGGTTCCCGTCGAGGGTGACCTTCACCTTGCCCCAGGAGCCGGAACCATCGGCGGAAATCTGGGAAAGTTCGTTTTGCATCTTCTTGGCCTGGTCGCGCAGATCTTTGATGGCTTTGATTTTGTTGAACATATCCGTGTGTGTGGGGGGTTAGGGATTAGGTTATTAGGGGCTAACCCCTTCACGTCATTGCATCCACCGGCGGGGGTGGCACGGACCGTGGTGGTTGGGGAGGTCCTCCGGGTTGCATTGGTCCGGGTGGGGCGTTCGGGATCGCGGCACGGCGGGTCTCGAGGTTGCGAAACGTGGTGCGTTGGCCGTCGAAGAAGAGGCGGACCATACCCGTGGGACCGTTGCGGTGTTTGGCGATGTGGATCTCGGCGACGTGTTTTTCCTCGGGGGAGAGCTCCTCCTGGCGGTAGCCCATGTCCGCGGCTTTGCGGTAGATGAAGAGCACGACATCGGCGTCCTGCTCGATGGAGCCTGAGTCGCGCAGGTGCGAGAGCTTGGGGATCGCGGGCTTACTCTGTTCGACGGCACGCGAGAGCTGGGACAAGGCGAGGACGGGCACATTTAACTCGCGGGCCACCTGTTTCAAACCGCGGCTGATCTCGGAGATTTCCTGGACACGATTGTCTCCATTGCTCCGCATGCGTCCTTCCAGGAGTTGAAGATAGTCAACAATGATAAGACCGAGACCATTTTCTGCCTGCAGACGACGCGCTTTGGCGCGGATTTGCATAATGTTCAAGGTCGGGGAATCGTCGATGAAAATTGGAGCTTCGGATAATTTTCCGAGCGCGTGACCGATCCGTGGGAAGTCGTCGTCGCGGTCTGACAGGCGGCCGGTGCGCAGTTTCCAAATGTCGACGCCGGCTTCGGCGCAAATCATACGGTCGACCAGCTGTTCCTTGGACATTTCGAGCGAAAAGACACCGACCGGAATTTTTGACTTCACAGCGACGTTGCGTGCGATATCCATGGCCAGACTCGTCTTTCCGACCGACGGGCGGGCGGCGAGGATCACGAGGTCGGATTTTTGAAGGCCAGCAAGCAAGTTGTCGAGTTCGGTATAGCCGGTGGGCACCCCGCGGATTTTGCCGCGCTCCTGGTGAAGCTCGTCGATGCGCTCGAAGGCGTCCGCGAGCACGTTCTTGATCGCGATAAAACTGTTACGGAGGAACTGCTGGGACACGGCGAACAGATTGCGTTCAGCCTCGTCGAGCACCACGTCGATGTCCTCGGCCTCATTGTAGCCGAGGGTCGTGATGTCGCCTGCCGCCGTGAGCAGACGTCGGAGGGTGGCTTTCTTTTGCACGATCAAGGCATATTGCAGCACGTTCCCTGCGGTGGAAATCGTGTTGGCGAGTTCCACAAGATACGCCCGTCCTCCGATGTGTTGAAGCTGTCCCAGTTCCTCGAGACGGTTGCCGAGCGTCAGGATGTCGATCGGTTCGTGCCTGGCGTGGAGATCGAGCATGGCTTCGAATACCTTCCGATGGCTGTCGCGGTAAAAGTCGTTCGAACGGGTAACGTCCGCTACCTTGAAAAAGGCCTCCTGATCGATCAGTAGGCTACCGAGAAGCGATTGTTCCGCCTCGAGGTTTTGGGGAGGAATGCGTTCAACAGCCATAAGCTCGCTCATCTTACTCGGGCTTCCTGTGGGATTCAAGAGAATGCTATAATGGGCTGTATATGCGACAAATTCCGGCGCATCCCAACATCCCGTGGTTTCGCGCTGTGGGCACCATGGTCGGTTCCGTCATCGGGGTCGGCGTCTTCGGCATCCCTTACGCCTTTGCGCGGAGCGGCTACCTTTTGGGATTGCTGGAGCTCTTGGTTGTCGGAGGACTCCTCTTGGCTCTTCAGCTCATGTACGCCGAAGTGGCTGTGCAGACGCCCGGACGTTACCGGATCGCTGGATATGTGAAGCACTACCTCGGTTCGCCCTGGGGAGGCATCGCGACCGTTCTGTTCATGGCCTATACGTGGGGAGCCATGGTGGCGTACGTCATTCTGGGGGGCGAATTTTTGTTTACTCTGCTCGGGCCCGTCCTCGGCGGATCCGTCGTTTGGTACCATCTGGGCCTGGTCGTGCTAGTCGGTCTCCTGACGTTTCGGGGAAATTCCCAGCTGTCCAAGGCTGAGACGCCGATCGTCGCCGTCCTGCTGTTCCTGTTCGCGTTCATGAGTCTGGCCGCGCTGCCTTACGTCGATCTCGGAAACCTTGCGCGCGTCTCGACCCCTCACTGGTTCGTGCCGTACGGCGTGATCGTCTTTGCTCTGTCCGGCCTCGGCGTCGTGCCCGAGATGAAGGACATCCTCGGCAAACAAGCATCACGCCTGCCGCATGCGCTCGTCGTCGGTCAGGCTATCATCATCTTCTTGTACGCCACGTTCGCATTCGCTGTCGTCGGCGCCACCGGGATCTTTACGACTGAGAAGGCGTTCGACGGTCTGGTCCCTCTTCTTGGGCGCACGTTTGCCATCGCCGGAGCCGTGCTCGGTTCTCTGACGGTCGCATCCATTTTTTCCCAACTCACGATCCAGCTCCAAAGCACGTTTCGCTTCGACTACGGCATAGGGCTTCGTAAGGCCTGGCTCCTCACTCTCGCCGTGCCGACCGCCGCGTTCCTCCTCGGCGCCCGCGAGTTCATCCACCTCATCGGCTTCCTCGGCGCCGTGCTCGGCGGATGCGTCGGGATCCTTCTCATTCTGACCTACGAGCGCCTCCAGAGGAGTCCTGTGTGCCGCACACGCACCTGTCTCGACGTCCCAAACGTCGTCAGCTGGGGGCTGGTCGCCGTCTTTTTGGGCGGGATGGTCTACGCCCTATTTGATCTTTTTTCCTGATTAGGACTTCCGCCTTTGGCCTATTTCGTTGTCGCAGGCTCCGCTCCTCGACGTCGTACCTCTAAGTACGGCTTACTCCGGTGCTCGCCTGCTCCTAGAACTAGGCTCAAATGCGTAAGTCCTACTGATATTCTATGCACATCCGTCGTCTTCTTTTCCTCTGGCTCGCCTCCTTCATCGCCTCCTACGCGGCCAATGCCGTCGCGGTCATCGCGTGGACCGTTTTGCAGTTCAACGACTTTTTTCTTTTGGTCGGTCTCCTGAACGCCCCGTTTTTTTACCTCCTGTTCGGGTGGCTCTACTTCCGCCCCGGCTTCGCGCGGACGCTTTCGCAGCGTATCGGCCCGATTCTGATCTGGATCGCCCTGGACTTCGCCGTAGGCATGGCCGTCTTCGCCCTCATCGACGGGTCAGAGCCGAAGGACAAGTTGTCGACCGCGTCCGTTCTTCTCGAGTCTGGGAACTTCCTGGCCCTTCTCCTCGCCGCGTACCTGGCCGCCAAGCCGCGTGAGCCGTCCGCCCCTCCCCGCCGCGCACGCGCTTCGAAGGCGAAAGACGAGGCGGCCGACCTGTTTACGCCGACCGCGTAGCAGATTTTTGTGGAAGATTATGCGGAGCCCATTTTTTTGGAAACAGTTTGACTCGCCTTCAGCCTCCACTTCGGCGGAAACCAATACTCGATAGGTTCCGAGATAGGGCGGTATTTTTGCTTGATGCGTGTTCGACCTATCGGGTCGGGGATGTCCGGATGCGCCAGGCGGGCGTACTTGTTGACTTCGCAGAAGAGGTTCTGGCAGTCGATGAGCTGGAGGGGGCGGCCCCAGAGGGTTTGGAAGAGTAGGCCGCGCTTTTTGAATTCTTCTTCCTGCCGTTCGCAGACGCAGCGGATCACGTCCGCTTCAGAACAGCCTCCGAGATCCGAAAAGCATTTCCGGATGCCACCGTACGCGCCGGGACCTGGTACGACAAATGCCATTTCCGAATGGTTGACGTGCGGGCCATAGTTGAGGTCGATCGCCAGTTGGTACGCGAGAAAGTCGCCCAGCATCGGAAGGCTGCGCAATAGGAGAAAGACATCGCGGAGGTTTGGTGCTTCCATGACGCGTTCCGCGATCCGTTCGCGCATCATGCGCTCCAAAAGGCGCAGGTGGTTTTCGTGCTTACGGCTTGAACGGAGGTCCTGGGCACGCGCTGGCATGATGTAGGCGGCCGAGTATATTTTGGTTCCGTTGCGCATCGCTTGTTCGACAACGTTCGCGTACTGCGCGAACTGGTAGGTGTCACTACGTATCTCTCCGAGTGTTGACCGCAGCAGTTCCCAGGTCTCGATCTTGTTGAAGAGACGGAACAGGACGGTACGAAAAAAGACTTCCCGCGGTGCTTGGTCGCCCGCGTAGATGACGCGTCGGATCAGATACTGACTCACACGATCCGCCGCTCGGTAGGCGTTCGTGAACTTGTGTGCCCGTAAGATGGGATCGTCTGTCCACGGTCCCGGCCGCCCTTCGAGTTTGCGAAAAAAGATCGCCTGGCGTTCGGCGGCGAATTTCCAGTAGGTGTCGAAGACGGACGTCGGTTTCATACGGGTTGAAACGAAATCCCCCGTGGTGCGGGGGATGGGTGGCTAGTGTTGGTGACCATGGTGTGGATCCTGTTCCTGTTTGTCGTGCGTATTCTCGAAGTCCTTCCAGTCCGACCGTCAGGTCCTCCTTCAGCTTTGCAGCCTGTTCTTGCTCCATCCGCGGAGCTTCGAAAAGTCATCCACGATCTGTGCCACGGTTTCGCCGTACTTCTCTTTTGTTAGCTCGGCGCGGGACTTCAGGTCGTCCACACGGGCTGCGAGCTCGCCGCTTACTTCGAGGTAGGCGGTCTCGAGGTCCTCGGCCACACGTCCGAACACACGCTGCACGCTCGCCTGGATGTCCGCCCGTGTCTTTTTCAGCGTCTCTGCGAGCTTCCTCGCTTTGTTCGTCATGTCGTCCCTGAGGCACCTTCCACAAATAACATCCTTATTCCTCTTGTGGTTTGATTCTTTAATTCCTGCTTACAGTCTACCACAGTTGAGGAATTTAATTCATGCGTAGAAGATCTTTTAAGGCGCCCGTTCGGACAGGGAGGTGTTGGTAAAAGTGAGAACCCATATGAGTGTTCAAGGAATACCTAAGGTAATGATGATACTCGACGGATTCGATCTATGCCAGAAGACCGAATCCGTGTCCCTCGCAAGAACGAGGGGTTGTCTATTGCTTTTTTTCACGAACGGGAGTAGACTCCAGCAGTTCTAAATAAAAATGCGCAACGCGCGGACAACATTACATTATGGCGTACGGAAATCGTGGCGGCGGCTCCGGAGGATTCGGGGGCGGCCGGAAGTTCGGAGGCGGAGGGGGAGGTGGCTCGTGGGGACGCGGACCCGGCGGACGGGACGGGGAACGCCCGCCCATGCATCAGGCGACCTGCAGCGAATGTGGGAACTCCTGCGAGGTTCCGTTCAAACCGGCTCCCGGACGGCCGGTGTTCTGCCCCAACTGCTTCCGCAAGGACGAGGAGGGCGGAGGCGGATCGGGAGGATTCCGGGATTCTCGCCCGGAAAAGTTCTCGTTTGACGACAAGCGGATGTACAACGTGACCTGCGCCAAGTGCGGCACCCAGTGCGAGGTACCCTTCAAGCCCACGGGCGAGAAGCCAGTCTATTGCCGCCAGTGCTTTGGCGCAAGCGGAGGCCCCACTCAGAACCGGGGAGGCGTCGACTCACGGGTCGACTCACAAGTTGCCGAACAACTGAAGGCACTAAACGCCAAGTTTGACGCGCTCCTGAAGGCGCTGGCTCCGGCCGGATCCACGGCAGCGCCTTACAAAAAAGAAGAGAAGGCGCCCGTGAAGGAGGAGAAACCCATCGTCAAGGAACTGAAGAAGGAAGAAAAGAAGCCGGTCGCTCCCGAAGAGAAGGCACTGAAAGCCAAGACCGCGGCCCCGAAGAAGGAAGTCAAGAAAAAGGCGGCGGGAAAAAAGAAGTAGACGAGAAAGACAGGACCACCGCGCGCGGTGGTCCTTTGGTATTTGCCTGACATCCTTGCACGTTCATCATTTTTCTGGTTTACTCGTGCCCGTACTATGGAACACGGCAATACCGTCATTCGGTTCGAAGGCGTGTCGTTCGGTTATGGCGAGGACAATCCCATCCTCGACGAGACCGACTTTTCGATGCGTGAGAACACCAAGTTCACGGTCATGGGCCAGAACGGGGCGGGGAAGAGTACCATCTTCAAGCTGATCACGGGCGAGCTGAAGCCCGACGAAGGAAAAATCCACCTACCCCTCAAGACGACGATCGCCACGGCCAAGCAGGTCATGTCCCGTGAGCACCTCGAGGAAACCATCCGGGACTACTTCGCGCACGCGTTTCCTGATGTGGCGTACGACCTCGACAAGCGCATCAAGGACGTCCTGGATGTCGTGAATCTCTCCGCCCCCCTCGACAAGAAGGTGGGCGCGTTTTCGGGCGGCCAACAAGCGCGCCTCCTTTTGGCATACGCCCTCATTCAGGAGCCCGACATCCTGCTCCTCGATGAGCCGACGAACAACCTCGACCGCGACGGTATCGACCACCTGACCGCGTTCCTCATCATGTACCCGAAGACGGTGCTCGTCATCTCCCATGACGCGGACTTCTTAAACGCGTTCACCGAGGGCGTGTTGCACCTCGACGTGTTCACGGGCAAGGTGGAAAAATACGACGGCAACTACGACGACGTGGTGCGCGAGATTGCCGCCCGCGTGGAACGTGACCGTGCCAAGAATGCCCAGCTCCTGAAGAGCATCCAGGACCGCAAGGACAAGGTCAACTTCTTCGCGCACAAAGGAGGCAAAATGCGCAAGCTCGCGGCCAAGCTCCGCGAACAGGTCGCAGACGCCGAGGACAACATGGTGGACGTGAAGCGTGACGACCGGACCATTAAGGACTTCGTCATTCCTGCCCAGCCTTTTTCCGAGGTCATTGTTAGTCTGAGTTCGCTCAAGGTCATCAAGAACCACGAAGCCAGGCACGTCGAAGTCGACATCAAGCTCCGTAAGGGTCAGCACCTCCTCGTGGCAGGGCCAAACGGCATTGGAAAAAGCACCTTGCTTCGGACCCTGGCAGGGGGATCAGATCCCGGAGCCAAGATTGCCGCGGAGGTGAAGGTCGGCTACTACCGGCAGGACTTCTCCGGCCTCGACTTCGGGCAGTCGGCCTACCAGGCGCTCGAGTCCGCCATGGAGGTACCCGACAACGAGACGGTCCGCCGCACGGCGGCGCAGTTCCTGCTCGACAGCGACGCGCTCCGCACCGAGGTTGGCACCCTGTCCGAGGGTCAGAAGGGCCTCCTGTGTTTCGCACGCTTTGTGCTCCAGGCGCCCAGCCTCCTCATCTTCGACGAGCCCACGAACCACATCAACTTCCGCCACCTGCCTGTCATCGCCCGGGCGCTCAACGCCTACGAGGGCGCGCTCATCGTGGTCAGCCACGCCGAGGACTTCGTCCACCAGATCCGTTTCGACCAGACCCTCGACCTCGCGGCATTGTAGGCCATAGGACCGATGCGGTTGACGTGTGACCCCTCCGAATGATACTTTTCTACGTCTGTGTTGGCGCTTTTACTACCATCTATAGTGGTCACATTATGAAAGTGGACTTCTCGTCCCTATTTCGCCCCTTCGACAGGCTCAGGGAATAGTTGAGTAGTCCCGTTTCATAGTGTGCGATCTATAGGCATGTTCCATAGAAGAATCGCAGAACAAGGAGGACGACGTGCGGCTTATCGATTTTTCCGGATGAATCAACAGAGACGGCATGGCGAAATTGTTGATGGCGCTGCAAGAGACTGGCGGGCCCTGCAGGGTGCACATCAATTCTCCCGGAGGACCGTTCGAATTTTTTTCCGTCATCGAGCCGACCATTGAACGCTTTGGGACGGCTTTGTTGCACAACTCCCGTTTGTGCAGCATGATCCGCGTCTCCGACGCAATGGACCGTTCCAAATGCCGTGGAGGAGCCACAAATCGGTGCCTTCACGTTTTCCCCGGATGACGCTTCACTCCTCGCGTTCGTGAGTGTCGTCGGCCCGGACAACGAACATGGCGCCGTGTACGTTCTCGACCTGAAGACGGGCGCATTTAAGACCGTTGCAACGAACCCGTCCTGGGTCTTGCACATGAAGGGTTGGAGCGAGGACAGCAGCGGGGTGTATTACGAGTAATCCTTGAATCATAAAACCACCGGATCGCTCCGGTGGTTTTTGGTATGAATGTGGAGGAATGCGCAAGATGCGGGTCTGGACGGTCGAAATAAGGGAGACACGGGGACTTATGCAACCTTTTTACCCGCCGTGGACGTCGATTGCGCCATATCCGCATCCAATCCGACACGCTTGATCTCTTGGCAGATATATTCCAGGTTTTGCAATACTTTGAAAAGAGGAAGACGGAATTGTGGCTTCTCTTCGGTAAGGTCGTGCGCCAACACGGAAACGAGGCGCAGAACCATGCGCTCAGAAAATGGTAGGGAAAGATCGCTGTAGGCGGCGTGAATAAAATGCAGGCATGCACCTATCTCATAAGCGACGCCTGCCTCTGAAGCTGGATGCAGCCTATTCTGTCTCACTTCAGGTGCGCCATAGTCTTTTTTGGTGATGAAGGCGGGAACGGCGTCGGCGGCTTGAAACAGCGCACCGAAATCGAACACAAAACCCGTTCCATTTTCGCGGCTTACCCCGATGTTGTCCAACGTATTGTCGGTCAACGCAAACCCGCGCTCAAACAGAAACACGAGGCCTCGGACGTAGTCAAAAACGTACCCAACCGTTTTGACAAGAGAAGGGGGCCCCGCCTGGTCGTAAAGCAAGGCGTCTAAGGTGTCGAAATTCAAGTTCCGTTGAATCTCGAATGCTTCAATAACCCCATCAACCTCGCCCACCTCACGTTCGAGAAGGGCATAGGAAACGTAGGGACTGCGTTCTGGAAGCGTGTACAGTCTCTTCAAAGCGCGGTGATTGGCTTGCACGTAGGGTGCCATCCATTCGGGGGTGATCTTCATGACATCTCCCCCGAGGAGCTTGAAGACCTCCCCGACCTTAATGATGTGGGAAAGGGCATGGAGAGCCATTCGGTCCTCCCAGACTTCCTGGCGGAACCGGTGGCGTAGCTTGGTTAGGATACCTCGTTGAAGCTGCTGAACTGCCACCTCGACATCAGCATCGTCGGTCCACAGATACTCTCGCTGCACGCCTCCGTTCTGGTTCCTCGTCCTGATGTCTAGTTCCACCTCGCCATCGTCTTCTTCCTGCGCGACCTTGGCAAAGCCGCCGCGCTCCTTGATGGAACGAATGACGGCTCGTGGGTCAACCACGGTCTTCCGTTGCAAAAGGGTCAGAACAACGGAAATGCGCTCGTCCTCCGAGGCGATAGAGGAAATTTGCTCGCGCATTTCTTTTTCCAATCCGTCGACAAAGACCTCCAGCTGGACTTCGGTAATCGACTCGCTCTTAAGAAAAAGATCCTGAAGTCGCCGTTCGCTTTTTTCGACATTCAGTATTTCCAGCATCGTCTCGTGAAACGGACGTTCAGACATACGAAAAAAATAAGGCGTACGAGTTACCGCACATCGACGATGACGTAGGGAACGTGGTTCCCACCGACTTCGAGTGTCAAGATGTCTCCAGCCGCATGCCCCATGAGCGCCACGCCGAGGGGGGACAGGTACGAGATGCGGCCCTTCAGGGGATTCGTCTCCTGCGAGCCGAGGATCTCGTACGTGACCTGTTTTCCGCCGCATTCCAGCACAACGGTCGAGCCGATGCGGACGCGGCCGGACCCACCGGATGAGGTGTCGATCGGAATGGCGTAGCGGATGCGCTCCTCGAGCTTGGCGACGCGACCGTTAATCTGGCGCAGGCGGCCCTTGGCCATCTGGTAGGCGGCGTTCTCGGAGAAGTCGCCCATCTCGCCCGTCCGTCGGACTTCGGCCGCGGCTTCCGGACGCTGGCGGCCGACGAGGTCGTCGATCTCGCGCTTTATGCACTCAATCGAGGCGGGAGTGAGGTAGCGATCCTCATCTCCTTCCTTGACCTGACGCAGAATTTCCGATTTGCGCGTGGGCAGACGCATAAGAGTTGGAGTGAACGTCTAGAGTTGCTCCTGAAGCACCTGGTCAAGCAGCTCCTGAGCGGAATATAAACCGTCGATCACCTTGAGGACGTTTCCATCCTTGTCGAGGATGACCGAGAAGGGGGTGCCGTTCGCGCCGTAGCGGTTGGCTTCGACTATAGTCCCCACACTATGAAACAGGACTGATTCCAAGAATGCCGCTCGTTCAAAATTCACTTACGAATCCGAGTTGTTTGGGTGTTTTCTTACCGACGATACTCACGATCTCGTCGCGCTGCTTCTTCGTAAGCAGCTCTTTTGGTTTACCTTGGCGTTTATCTCGCAAGGCATCAGTGTCGCACTTCAAATAGGTCGCACGGATAGCAAATATCCGTGTTTTGCTGAAACGGGTGATGCGGTGAATGGAGGCAACAGGAACCTCTTCATTTAACAACAGAACGACTTGAGCCCGACGGATCTCGGGACTTTTACGTTCCCCGTCAACAATGATTTCCTCCAGTTCCCTTACCTGTCTTTGTTTGAGTTTTTGTTTCACAACGTGGCTATTTTACCACGTTTCAGTTTACGGAGTCCCGTTTCTCGGTATGATGTCTATATAGAACTAAACTTTGGCACTTTTCCCCTTGATATAATAGGGTTCTGTGAACCTGCCATCCTCCATATCCGGTCCATTATACGCGAAATGAAAGAGGAGCTGTTCTTGTAACGAACAATGTCGCCGATTTTCCAAAGAAGGATGACATGATTCTCGCGCCATCCTCGCGCATCGGTCACACGAAGGCCTGTGAATGCAACCCTTCACGCGCGCAAAAACATCGATAACAGGTTTATAGGTTTTCATATTAAACCTATAAGATTTTCTTGACTTTTATAGGTTTTTGTCTTAACCTAGCATTACTATGGTTGAGAAAAACGTACGCATAGGTGTGGCTGCACAGATGCTGGGCGTATCCGTGCAAACTCTGCGCAACTGGGAAAAATCCGGTAAGCTTCGTGCTGAACGAAGCGTGGGCAAGCAGCGCTACTACGGATTAGAAAACCTGAAGCGTTTTGCCATCGATCTCCAGCTATTGGGACGTGCGTGGGCAACAAGCGCATGGGCGCCGGAACTCTCCGACACATATTATTGCGAGCGACCAGATCGTTTCACGAGCCGCGTGGCCAAGATGGGTGCCGAACTTCAGCGGGAGAGCTCTATCTCCGAAGAATTGGCATCGCTTCTCACGCTCGTCGCCGGGGAAATCGGCGACAATTCTTTCGCGCACAACGTTGGCAATTGGCCTGACGTTCAGGGCGTATTTTATGGATACGACGTGGCTAAACGGGTCATCGTTCTGGCAGACCGCGGACGCGGCGTCAAAGCGACACTGCAACACGTTCGGCCGAACCTGGCTACGGACATCGACGCTCTTCATGTGGCGTTTACGGAAATCGTTTCGGGAAGAAATCCAGAAAAGCGCGGGAACGGACTCAAAGTCGTCCGTGCCGTCGCGGAATCAAAGGAGATCGGTCTCTTGTTTCGTTCGGGGATCGGTGCCGTTCACATTCCCGTAGGCCCCGGATCGATGCGTATCAAGATGACCGACGAAAATATCCGTGGAACGTATGCCGTTATCCTCTTTTAAGATTTAGAGATATGCAAACCATTCAACTGAAAAAATTTGGAAACGTGCTTATTTCCCGCCCAGCAGGACAGGAGGCGTTCAATGCCATGCGTCCACAGCTTCGTTCTGACGAGCCGATACACATCGACTTCGATGGTGTGCTCACCGTTACGCCATCGTGGCTTGATGAATTTCTCACCCACCTGACGGACTATGCTAGCGGAAAGGTGGAACTGCTTCCCACAAAGAATGCCTCTGTTTTGGCGACATTGCCTGTGTTGGCGGAAGCACGCAAAGATTTCGTCGCCGCTACGGTGTTGCGTGCTCTCGAGCGCATGCGGGACCAAACAGGATGAGTCCTATGATATCCATCGATCCGACAACCTATCCCATCATCGGGATGAGCCCGGGCAATGGCTACTTCAAGGACGAGGAGGTTCATTACCTCTTGAAAACCGTCGTGGAGCGGTTTGGGCGGGTCGCCGTTTTGATTGCCGACGTTCCCGCGATATCCACTTACGTCGCGTTCGGGTATCCCGAAAACCGCGCGCGGCGCGACAAGGCCATCCCGCGCGGCAACGGGCTCAAGAACCGCGTGCGCAAAGCCATGGAGGACCTTGGCTATGGCGAAGACGTGGTAAGGATTTTCGATTGGGAACGGGAAGTGGAAAACCGTCCCGTCTATCGTGAGGCTTACGAACGCGTTTTGGTTCTCTATCACGGCAACGACAAATTCCATGCGAGTGCAGACGCCACGACACGGGCGGTGTTGGAGGGTTCAAAGAAGGACATTCCGGACCTCGAGAAGGCCACGGGGATCGCCGTCCACTACCTGCTGTCGGAATTCGCCTTTTTGGAATTCGCCCCTACGTACCTTGGAGTCGACCAAGTCATCTACGTCTACCATAAGAACTGGCACGTGTACGAGAACTACATCGCGGGAACGTTCGACGGCGTTCCGAAGCCGCACCTCGACTTCCTGCTCGTCGAGAATCCTTACGAAACCTACAACCCCATGTGGGGACTTGAAGGCGAGGAAAACGAAGGGCCCTTTTCGGACGTCTTGGACAGGATAGAAAAGACGGGCATCCTGCGGGTTGGCTTCGCGAACTCCATCCCGTCCTTCATGTACGACCGGGACTACGACAACTTTTCCGGCATTTGCTACGAGATCATTATCGAGATCGCCAAAAAATACCGGTGGCAGGTCCGGTGGTCCGAGGAGATAGGGTACGGCGTTATCGTGGATGGGCTCAATCAGAACCGCTTCGATCTGTTCGGCAGTATCGTGTGGCCCACTCCCGAGCGGAAAGCGCAGGCGGATTTTTCCACGTCCCTTTTCAGAAGTCCGGTATTCGTCTGGACGCGATCCGATGATGGGAGGACGACCACACAGATAGCGGCCGATGAGAACGCACGCGTCGCCGTGAAGGAAAACGACATCTCCGACTCCATCGCGCAGGCGGACTTTCCCCGTCATCGCCGCGTCCGGGTTCCGCAGCTGTCGGACAACGCCGAAGGCCTGAAGTGCGTGGCCGAGAATCGCGCCGACTTCACGTTCGTCGAGCCGTATCTCGCGGAACACTTCAATAAGGCTTCATTGGTCAAACTCGTGGCGACTTCGGCAGACCTGATTCGCGTGTACGAGAACACATTCATGCTGAAGCGTGGCGAATCCAGGCTGAAAGCGCTGTTGGACAAGGAATTGGCATTGCTGAAGCAGGACGGAACCGTCGCAAGGTTGATCAGAAAGTACACGGGCAGGGACGGCACGTTCATTGTAGATGGCTAGGTCTATGTCGGAATCTCCGACATCCAAGTGACGGCGCGGGCCGTTCGCGGTATCATGGAGACCTGCAACAAAAAGGCATAATCTTATGGACCCCGTCATCCATTCCGACACCCCCGTGTCTCCGGCTATGTACGGCAGTCCGCTCCTGTCCTGGGAGGTGGACGAGTATCCCCGTCACGAACGGTCCCGCACCTGGTACATAGCGGGGGCGGTCGTCGGTGTCCTGCTCATCGTGTACGCGATCGCCACGGCCAACTTCCTGTTCGCGGTCATCATCCTCATGGTCGGGATCATCACCCTTCTTTCGACGTTCCAGGACCCGGAGAAAGTGGACGTCGTACTGACGACGACGGGGGTCGTCATCGGCAATTCCTTCCACGACTACCAGGAGATGAAGGACTTCTCGATCGCCTACAGTCCGCCGGATGTGAAGCTTCTGTACCTCGACTTCCAGAAGCTGTGGCACCCCATGGTCTCGATCCCACTTGAGGACACGGACCCCAACGAGGTCCGCGGCATCCTCCTCCAGTACTGCCCGGAAAACCTGAACCGGACCGACGAGACCTTGACGGATATGATCCGAAGGCTGTATAAACTCTGAGTTCAAAGCCTGCTCCTTTTGGTCAATGTGTATAGGAAAGAGTGGTAAAACGTTCTTTATTTTAGACCAGTTTGGGTGCGCGGGGTGCAGTTTTTGCGAGGCGTCCTTCATAAGGACGGTGAACACAAACGGGGTCCCCGCAAGCTCAAAATGGGCAAAATAAAAACGTTTTACATGTAAGCGCCCATAGCTCAGTTGGATAGAGCATCAGCTTGCGGAGCTGAGGGTCGCACGTTCAAGTCGTGCTGGGCGCACCAGAAAAGTCGTCACTTGCGGGTGGCGGTTTTTCTTTTTAGTGGATTTTGCTGTATTCTGATGCGGAAACCGTTAATTAATACCATTCTCAATTAACTCATGCACATTGTTCCTTAATCCATCCGTAGCCAAGCAACTGTTGCATTGCCGCAAGATTCCCAGAAGAATAATTCGTGCATTGGTTATTTGTGGATGGTATAACGCATATGTTTGGATCTGAACTTCCCGGATTTGAAGATTTTTTTCTTGAGAGAGAACCCTCCCGCGATAAAAGTCCGGACCCCGAAGTTGTCCGTGGAAAGGTTCCTGGTCGGGCACCCGACTCAGACGACGGTTTGACGCACGCTCCAGAACCAGTCTGGCCATGGTCCTACCGGGATCAGTTTGAGGCGGCCGTTCCGTTCGGACCGAAGACGGAACGGGCAAAAGATCTCATTCATGCGTATGACGCTCGCATTCTTGAGGAAATGGAAAGCGTAGGAGGCGTGGCTTCTTACGTGGAGCGGTACCCAGAGCTCGAAGACGCGTTTACGGACGAGAAGCCGTGCCTCTGCTGCATGGACGAGCGTCGGGCCGCGGGCACGTTCCGTGTTCCCGGATCTGGCATCCTGCTGAAGGACGAGGAGAAGGCCGCGTTCCGTGCCGAGCTCAAGGCGGTCGGAATCAAGCAGGTCTATACCCATACGGGCTGTGGAGCGGTCCAGGCGTTTGCGGCCGCGCATCCCGAGCTTTCCACTGGGAAAACCGATGATGAGATCGCTCGAGCCTACGGCACAACGCTTGCCGCCGAGTTAGGCATCGAGTATGGAGGGCACGCGAAAATTTCCGGGGACCATCCAGGCCGCGCCGCCTACTACGACGCTACCGGCCGGCTCGATACCGGAAACGCGGCTTGGCAGGAATGGATGCCGGCGGGATTCAGCATCACACGCCGCATCTTGACCGCAGAGCAGGCCATGGATGCCTTGGTACTCGCCGTGAAGATCGCCTTTAGCGAACAGTATGAAGCGGAGGGTGCCCTTTCGGACGATCAGGTAAAAAAGAGCGGCCTGGCATTCACGAAAGAGAATCCATTCGCGCTCATTTACGTTGCCAAACCTGGGGAGAGCGGAGTCGATTCAACCTTTTCTGCCGATGTACTCCGTGCGGAGCTGGAACGCTGCCGCGCAGCCATCGAGGCTGCCGTTCCGGAATCCGCGGGTAAGATCCGTATCGACGGATTCACGGCTCCCGCGCGTCCGTTCCATCAGGCAGCAGAGAGTCAAGCTGCCTGATGACCCTGGGTGGAGTCTTTTTTGCCTCTTTCGGACGGGAACAGTACGATGGGCCCGTATGGCCGTGCATCTGGGAACATCGGTCCGTGACCTGTCGGGCGTTGGGCCGGTATTCGACAAGGA
Source organism: Candidatus Uhrbacteria bacterium (assembly GCA_016209325.1). Classification (GTDB taxonomy): domain Bacteria; phylum Patescibacteriota; class Patescibacteriia; order UBA9934; family GWF2-40-263; genus UBA10014. Next base: position 29,783 of record JACQWJ010000036.1, on the reverse strand, counting down.
CTTTCAGCGTCTCGGGATCGTTTCGGTCCGCGACCTCGTTTGGCATCTTCCGTACCGCTATGAGGATTTTTCCCAGACGAAGCCCATTCCGCGCCTCCGTCATGACGACACCGTGACGGTCGTTGGCACCATCGTCACCCTGACCAACCGCCGGGCGAAGAACGGGCGGATGACGCTGACCGAAGCCGTGCTCGAAAACGAGACGGGCAGCGTGAAGATCGTGTGGTTCAATCAGGCCTACCTTGAGCAGGCCCTGCCGCCCGGGACGAAGGTGGCGATCGCTGGACGCGTCAACCGGAAGTTCGGTGTCACGCAGTTCGTGAATCCGGTTCAGGAGCCTCCTGGGCGCAACATCCACACCGGACGTCTGGTTCCCATCTACGGATTGTCAGGATCGCTGACCCAGCGCCGTGTGCGCGGGGTCATTCATGCTGCCTTGGCTGCTGCCTCAGAGATTCCAGATTGGCTTCCATTAGACATCATTGAGCGCGAGGCATTCCCCCAGCTGACGCATGCGCTTACGGCCATCCATGCGCCCGATTCCGCGGCGCATCTGGAAGGTGCTGTCCGGCGTTTGAAGTTCGACGAGCTGTTCCTCCATCAGCTCCTGTTTGCCCAGGTGCGGCGCGACCGCGTGGTCCGTCCCGCGTATTCCGTCCCGATCGACGTCGACGGTCTGCGTGCGTTCGTCGCTTCGCTCCCGTTTCCGCTCACGACCGCCCAGCGTAAGGCTGTGTGGGAAGCCGTGCAGAATCTTTCCGAGGAGACCCCTATGAACCGCTTGCTCCAGGGGGACGTGGGGTCCGGCAAGACCGTCGTTGCGGCCATGCTCACCCAAGCTGTCATGCAGGCGGGATGCCAGGTCGTCTATCTCGCTCCCACCGAAATTCTGGCTGGGCAGCAACACCGGGCCTTTTCTGCCTTTTTGCCCGCCCGGGAAGTCGCTCTACTCACTCATGGAAAGGCATACGTCGGGGACCAATCCGTGAAACGGGAGGAACTTCTCTCCTCGCTTGAGACGGGAGAGGCGTGCTGCGTTGTCGGCACGCACGCGCTCCTCCAGGAGGATGTCCACTTCGACCGTCTGGCGCTCGTCGTGATCGACGAGCAGCACCGCTTCGGCGTCGAGCAACGCCACGCGCTCCTGACCCGCGCTGGCGACCGCGTCCCGCACCTGTTTTCCATGACAGCGACGCCCATTCCGCGCTCCCTGACACTGACGCTGTACGGCGACTTGGACGTGTCCGTTCTGAACGAACGTCCAGCTGGACGCCAGCCGATTGAGACGCACCTCGTGCCGCCCGGTGGAGAAGGGGAGATGCACACGGCACTGAAGCGGGAGCTCGGAGTGGGGCACCAGGCATACGTCGTGTGCCCCCTCATCGATCCGTCCGATCAGATCGGGTCCCAGTCCGTAAAGGAAGCAGCGAAGCGTCTGTCGGCGGGTCCTCTCAAGGGGTTTAAGGTCGGCATCCTTCACGGCCAATTGAAGGCTCAGGAAAAGGACGCGGTCATCGCCGACTTTGCGGCTGGTGCGCTCGACGTGCTCGTCTCCACGACGGTGGTCGAAGTGGGTATGGACGTGCCGAATGCGACCGTCATGGTCATTCTCGGCGCCGACCGCTTCGGCCTAGCACAGCTCCACCAGCTCCGCGGCCGCGTGGGACGTTCGGACAAGGCCTCGTTCTGCTTTCTCTGTCCTGACAGTCTGACCATCGCCGGCCGCGATCGCCTCGAGGCCGTCGTCGCCTGCCAGGATGGGTTTGAGTTGGCCGAAAAGGACCTCCAGATCCGCGGCAGCGGCAACATTTTCGGCAGCGCCCAGTCCGGCTTCCCCGACTTCCGCCTCGCAACCCTGTCCGACACCGACCTCATGAAGCAAGCTCGCGACTGGGCCCGCTGGCTCATGGACAAGGACCCGAATTTGGAACAGCACCCGCTCGTCCGCGAGAGGATTACGCAGACGTTCGAGGACGTGCATTTGGAGTGACGTGGAAACTGCCTGGAGACGAAATACGAATTTGTATCGTATCTCCTCCCCTTTCATCCCCTCCCGTTGGGCGTAGCCCAACGGGCGAGCCTTGGGGAAGGAGGGGAAAACGTTTCCGATCCATATTCGTTTTGGCAATTCCCAGACAGGCAGTTTCCAGGAAAAGAAAATCGCCACCCTGCTGCATGACCTTTCTCCTCCGTCTGTTTGAGTGAATGTGCGTAGGAATAGGAACGGCTCGAAAAAGTCAATAGGAACGGATTTCTTTAACGCTTTCCACTGTTTCTATTTTTAATCCCGCTATGGCTGTCTTATTCTTTATCGGAACCACCGCCCGCGTCATCCCCTGCCGTGCGGCTTCGGTGAGGCGGCGCTCGCACTGGGGGACGGAGCGGACTTCGCCGCCGAGGCCGACTTCGCCTATATAGACCGTCGGCTCCGCGTCCGCTTTGCCGGAAGTCGCCGACAGGAGGGCGACGCAGACGGCGAGGTCCGAGGCGGGCTCGGTCAGCTGCATGCCGCCGATCACGTTTACATACACGTCGTGGTCGCCGAGGCGGACCCCGGCCCGCTTCGAGAGGATCGCGAGGAGCATCTGTAGGCGGTTTTGGTCGAACCCCGAGGCGCGGCGGACCGGGGTGGGATAGAAGCTCTTCTCGACGAGCGCCTGGACCTCGACCAGAAACACGCGTGACCCCTCCTGGAGCGTCGTGATGACGGAACCCGGGACCGCCATACGTTCGGCGAGAAAGCGCTCCGACGGGTTCGCGACGGGGACGAGTCCCTGTGCTCCCATCTCGAACACGCCCACCTCGTCGGTCGAACCGAAGCGGTTTTTCGTTGCGCGGAGGATCCGAAACGCGTGGACCGGATCGCCTTCGAGCGACAGGACGACGTCCACCAGGTGCTCGAGCGTTTTCGGTCCCGCGATTGTTCCCTCTTTTGTCACTTGGCCGATCACGAGGATCGGCACGCCCGTCTTTTTGGCGCACTGCAGCAGGACATTCGTCGCGTATCGGAGCAGGTTCGGGCTGCCGCCGTGGGTGCCGTCGAGCTCGCTTGAGGGGACGGTCTGGATCGAGTCGATGATCGCGAGCGCCGGCTTTTCCTTGGCAATCGTGGCCGCGATCGTCTCGACGGGCTCCGCCTCCAGGTACTCCACGTGTCCGAAGGCCTGTCCCAACCGCTGGAAGCGGCTCGACAGCTGGACCGCCGACTCCTCGCCGGAGACGTACAGGACCGCGCCGCCCGCTTCCGGCCCCTTACCGAACCGGGAAGCAATCGCGGCCACGAGCGTCGACTTGCCGATGCCCGGTTCGCCCGAGAGCAGCATGAGGCTGCCGGGAACGACACCACCTCCAAGGACCCGGTTCACTTCTTCGTCTCCCGCGGAGATCCGGACGTGCTGGGTGGTTTCAACGTCCGCGAGTCGCACCCCTTTTTTCGGGGTCGCGCGGGCCACCGCCGCCTGCGCGCTTCCAGAAGCCGCCTCGGCTTCCTCGTGCAAAGTGCCCCAACCCTGGCACCCGGGGCAGCGGCCGGACCATTTGGGGAATTGGGCGTCGCATTTCTCGCAGGCGAACATATGCCGGGCATCCTACCACGATCAAAAAAGCCGGGAAACGGGTCCCGGCGTTTTTTTTTCAGCAGTTAATCGGCAAGGCAGGCGAGGAGATTCCCCCCTACGGGATTCCAGGTCACGTGGACGTGCGGGCCCGAGGTGTTGCCGGCCTGCTCGATCGGCTGACAGTTGCAGCTTTCTGCCTTGGTCGGATCGGAACAGGCGGGACCGGGTTTCTTGCACCAGCCTCCCTTGGCAGCCGCCCAGTCTCCAGGCGGGTTTTCTCCCTGGCAGCAGTTGCCGCCGATGTGCCCGAGGACGTCCCCCGCCTTTACGACATGCGCGCCCTGGTAGCTGTTCGATCCGTCGAGGAAGTCTTTGGCGTGGCAGATGGTGATGTCCGCCCCGCTGCCCTTGAGATAAATCCTGTTCCCGCAGCGGTTCGTCGCGTCGGTCTGCTTGGCGTAGGTCACGACGCCGTCAAATGGGGCTATGATCGCCTGTCCCCAGCCGGCCGCGTAGTCGAGGTTCGTGATCTTTTTGTAATCCCACTCGGCACCTCCGTCCTGCCAGTGGTGCTTGCCGCAATTCGGTCCTTTCCCGGTGGGTGAGCTGAACTTCGCGCCGTTTGTCATATCGCACTTGCCTTCCGTCTTGGCTTCTGTGACCACGTCCTTGCACTGGGCGGGCAAATCGCTGAGGTTGTTCGACCGCGTTCCGCCGCCTTCTTCTCCGTCCGTCGCCGTTGAAAGCCGAAGTTCGTCGATGTGCTCGATGCTGAGCGGCTTGAACAGGATGAGTTGGGGATTGACCGCGTACAGGAGAATTGTGACGGACATGAGGAGCACGAGACCGATCAGCGCTTCCGTCATCCGCTTCTTGGCCTTGGCGACGTCCCAGTGGAGGACGTATTGGAAGCCGCCCACCATGAGGATGATGACGGCAATCGTGAATCCGACCGAAAGCATGAAGCGGTACGCGCCCGTGACGTATTCGGCGAGGAAGTTGATTTTCAGGAACCGCCCGTCCTTTGTGGCGTCGGAAAACGAGATGGTTGGAATGTTAACACCGAGAACGGGCTTCTGGTAGGTGCCCTGCTCGACCGTTTTCTCCCCTGCCTTCTCGGTCGCCGCCGCGCACGCGGACTTTAACTGCTCCGCGCCGGCCGTCGTGGGCTCCGAATAGGCGCTCGAGCCGAAGGCAGCTCCGAGGCTGCTCCGGCAAACGAGGTCGCAGGACTCGGTGCTCGCGGACGTCAACACCTGGCAAGCGTCCTGTTTATCGGAGCAGACGCAGCTGCCGGCCTGGGCCATGCGCGTTTCGAAGCCAACCGTCGTCAGCGTGAGGAGAAGTCCGATGAGGACGGCTAGGCGCTTCATAAGGCGGGCTGTGAAGCGAGTACCTGGCGCACTGCGGTTATGAGTTCCTCCGCGGACGCAAGTCCAACGATGCGTTCCTCGCCGATGAAGATGGTCGGCGTCGCGCTCAGTTGGAGAGCCAAGGCTTCTTCAAAGTCTTTCTTGATCAAGGGAAGCGGGTCGCGGTTGGCGTAGCACTGTTCAAACCGTTTCATATCGAGCCCCAGTTCTTTTGCGAGAGAAGGGAAGAGAGATTCCGACAGTGTGGCTTGTTGTGCATACAGGGCATCGTGGTAGTCCCAGAATTTTCCCTGGTCCGCCGCGCAGTGGGCTGCGATTGCCGTTGGGGTCGCGAGCGGGTGGGCAGACTCGTTTGGCATATTTTTCCAGACCATGCGAACTTCGGGAATCGTTCTGAGGAGTACGTCGATGGATTCGGCCATGTCCTTGCAGGGCATGCACTGGAAGTCGCCGAATTCCACCAGCGTCACGCGCGGTTCCTTCGCTCCTTTGGCCGGATTCCGGACATGCACACTTGGTTCCGTTGTCACGGCCGTTTCCGTCGGCTGCGCGGTTTGCGCGAAGCGGGGTCGTACGGGCTGGAGGCGCAAAAAGAACAGCGCGAAGACGATGACCGCCAAAAATCCGATGCTAAAGAGGGTAAGCCAGCGGTGTTGCATATCACTTGAGTCGAATGGCCTCCAAGCGGCCGGTCAGAGCGTTTTGAAAATACAGGACCGACCCGTCGGACGCCACGCGCAGGTTTCGCATCGTCGTGTCCGTCGCGGGTCGGGCGGCGACCGTCGCGCGTCCGATGTCGAGCTCGATGCGGTACAGGACGTCTGGAAGGGAGGCGGCCAGGACGGGCTGCAGTCCCGCGTTTTCCGGCAGGTCGGGCGGAGCCGCGCAGTAAAGGACAGTCTGGTCCGCAAACGCGCACTTGTCGGCCCAGGTATAGACGCCAAGGCTCCGACGGTTGTTGCCGAGTTGGTTCGGGGAACCGTCCACGGCCCACAGGAGCGGTTTGTACCCGCTTGTTTCCCCTGCCACCGAATACACAAGCACGTCTCCCCGTGGGTTCCAGAGCGGCTGGAAGTTGAGACCTTCGACGATCAAACCTTTGAAGTTTTCCTGGTTTTCCCCGAGCGGGAGGATCATGCTGCGTCCGAACCCGGCTTGTGCCTCCCCGGTGTCCGAAAAGGCGATGACTTGGCGATTGGGCGAGGGATTCACTTGGACCTTGTCGGCGTTTTCCCCGAGCGCCTGGACCGCACGCGCATTCGAGCCGTCAGCGTTTGAGACGACGAGGGCGCGGTTACCGGGATCGATGCTGAGGCTCTTTGCCATGATGCGGTCGGAGACGGGGGAGAACGCGAACTCCTCCCAGTGTTTGGGAAGGGTCACCTGCCGCTCGTTTTCAAAGTCGTAGACGACGTTCGAGCCATCCGGAAATTCCAGTACAGCCTTATTTCCTTCCCCGTTCCAAGCGACCGAAGAAACGGCGGGGAATTTCTCCGGAGATAGTGCATGTACATTGCCGTCGGCGTCGGTCGCATAAAAGCGCCCGTCGGCCGGATCGTAGTAGTTGACGTCCGTTCCCCCGTCCGAACCTCCGATCGACGTAACGGGCGCGGCGGTCAGAATCGTCGTCTTCGTCAGTCCGCCCCGGGCGATTTCGTCCGCAGGAGGGAGGACCGTTCCTTGTCCGCCGTTGTCGGATTCGATGGCAACAAAGTCGCCGAGGCCCGCCGTGGGCAAACCGCCTTCCCCGAAGGCTTCCTCCCCGACGGTCGGGGCTGGCGGTTCCTGAGCTGGCGCGAAAAACAGAACATAGAGGGCGGTACCGATGCCCACCACGGAAGCGAGGAAGGCGAGGATCGCCAGGATTTTTTTGGTGCGTTCTGTCATACTCGCGTTAGAATGCAATGACGTTTGCCGCCACGTTCGACATGATATTCAGGAAGGCTGGATTGGTAAACAGCGTGAGGGCAGCTGCCGGTCCGAGGAGTGCGGCAAGCATGGGTCCGAACAGCATGATGAACATACTGATACCGACCGCCATCAGTCCCAGAAAGAGAGCGATGTCGACGAACACCACGAGCGCGTGCAGAACGATGTCAGGCAGCGGGATGGGTAGGGGGGCCCATTCGAGGGGCGGGAAGAACAGGCTTTTTTTCTTGGTAATATAATACCCCCAAATCATCTGGATGTTGAGGTCGAGAAGCGAAAAGGCGTAGATGAAAATTGTGACGACGATCGCGACTCCGGCGGTTCCGACCGTGAGGACGTTCGCGATCGAGGTGAAGAGATACTGGACGCCGCGCCGAATGGCCGCCTTGGCGGCTTTGCGTACCTGTTTTTGCAGCTCGGCTTTCGCCTTGTCCTCCTCGCTTTGCCCCGTTAGGGCGCGCATGCGGTCCATCTGCTGCTGGCGCCGGAGGGACAGGCGAAAGGCCAGCTGGCGCGCGATCCCCTGCTCGGGTGACGCTTCTGCCTCTTCCAGAAGTTCCGCGTCTTCGGGAGTGGTCTCCGGGTTTTTTCGCGCGGCCCGGATACGTCCCAAGTTGGCGTTGGCCGCAGCCGGATTGAATGACAAGGGGGAGAGAGGGGGATGTTTTTGGGTCGTCAGCCGGCTGGCCTGGAGGCGCTCACGCAGCACGTTCTCCTGCAGCTGCCGCTGTCCTTCGACGGGAACGCCGTCCGGCACCGCGGCCATCCGTTGGGTGAACGCCTGGCTCGCCACTCCGCGCAGGCCGCGCGGGGAAGCAGGGACCGATGCCGCCGGAGACGGCTTCGTCAGCCGCTCTTGGGCCGTGGCGTGCCGTAGACGACCGACCCATGCCGATTCGGTTTCCAGGCCCTTGGCCGCGATCCGCGCGTGCGTCTGCGCTCCCGCCTCCGACAGGGAGCGGGGAGACGGCGGGGGAGCGGGCCTGCGCGCGGGCAGGGACGAGTATGTCGGATTGGCAGCCTCCATAGACGAACGTGGCCATGCGGGAGCACGGCATGTCGATTTAAGCGGCTTAGGAAGTCGCGTTCTCGGTCAAAAGACAGAACGCGTTGTCCTTCCAGGCGACGTGGATAGACTCATGGCCTGAATGCTCAAGCAGGTGTCGGGCGAGGAGAGGTTCGATCTGAGACTGGATGCTCGTCCGGATTTCACGCGCCCGCAGCTTGCTCAACGCGGCGCGCGCTGCGATCGCCTGGACCACGGAAGGCTCCCACAACAAGACCGTCCCCCGCTCCGCCAGGCGGTCCCGCAGTTCGTCGAGCTGGCGCGCGGCAATCGCCCGCAGGGCCGTCTCGGTCAGCGGCTCGAAGACGCAGACGTAGTCGAGCCGGTTCACCAGTTCCGGACGGAACCGTTCCTCGAGCGCCTGTCGCAGATCTTCTCGAAGATGCGACCCGCCACTCTCCGCTCCCGCCGAAAAACCGAGGCGCGTCCCCTCGAGCCGTTCGGATCCGACGTTCGAGGTCAGGATGACCAGGGCGTGGCGGAAGCTCATGCGGCTTCCCGCGCCGTCGGTCAGCTCGCCTTCCTCGAGGATTTGGAGGAGGAGCTGCTGCACGTCGGGGTGGGCCTTTTCGAGCTCGTCAAATAGGACCACGCTCGCCGGACGCTGCCGGAGCTGGTCGGCGAGTTTCGTCGACTCGCGGTATCCCACGTAACCGGCGGGGGATCCGAGGAGCTTCGAGGCACTATGGCTTTCGCCAAATTCGGACATGTCGAGGCGCACGAGTGCCTTCGGGTCGCCAAAGACGGCCTCGGCCGCGGCCCGGGCCAGCTCGGTCTTGCCCACACCGGAAGGGCCAACGAACAGGAGCGACGTCCACGGCCGGCGGGGATTCCCAACGCCGGTCGAGGCCCGTTGTACGGCTTCGGCCACCTGGCGGACGGCCGCCTCCTGTCCCGCGATTCGGGCGTTCAAGTCCCGCTCCAGGAAGAGGAGCGTGGCTCGTGCGTTTTCCTCGAGAGCGGCGAGCGGCAGGCGGGTCAGGCGGGCGACGGTTTGCCGCACGTCTTCGGCGGTCAGGGGGAGCGCGGCGGCCGGCACGGCGGAAGCGCGTAGGCGCGCGAGCTCCTCCTGACGTTCCCGTTCCTCTTCGCGTAGCTTTAGGGCTTCCTCGTACCGTTCGGCGGCCACGGCGGCCTGCTTGGCTTCGCGCAGCCGCTGGAGCTCGCGCGCAACTTCTCGCTCCCGGTCAGCGGACGACCCGCCCCCGGTCCGGATACGCACAGCGGAAGCCGTCTCGTCGAGGAGGTCGATGGCCTTGTCGGGCAGGCGCTTGTCGGGCAGGTAACGAACCGCCAGGTCAACAGCCGCGCGCAGGGCGGCAGGTTCGATCGCGACGCCGTGGAAGCGCTCGTAGGTTGCGGCCAGGCCCTCCAGGATGCGCACGGCCTCGTCCGGACGCGGCTCGGCCACCATGACGGGTTGGAAACGGCGCTCGAGGGCCGCGTCCGGTTCTACGTGCTTACGATACTCGGCCAGCGTCGTCGCGCCGATGCAGCGGATCTCGCCCCGCGCGAGCGCCGGTTTCAGCATGTTGGCCGCGTCGATCGAGCCGGAAGCCGAGCCGGCCCCGACGATCGTGTGTACCTCATCGACGAACAGGATGACCTCGGGATGCGCGCGTGCCTCCTCGATGATCTGGTGCAGGCGCGCCTCGAACTCGCCCCGGTACATGGTGCCCGCCACTGCGAGCCCGAGGTCGAGGGCCACGACGCGCCGCCCCTGGAGCGCGGACGGGACGGAGCCTTCGGTAATCCGGAGGGCGAGTCCCTCGACGATGGCCGTCTTTCCGACTCCCGGCTCCCCGAGGAGGAGTGGGTTGTTCTTGGTGCGCCGGCACAGGATTTCGGTCACCCGGCGGAGCTCCGCGTCGCGGCCGACGAGGGGGTCGATGTGCCCTCCCCGTGCGGCGGCCGTGAGGTCACGGCCGAAATAGTCCAGGGCCGGGGTCTTCTGTCTGTCCCCTTCCGCATCCGTCTCGCCTTCTTCGCGCTGTTCCGGGAGGTTCCGGACCCCCGTCGTTGGTTCGCCCATAGTCCGCGCCAGCTCGGGAAACTTGGACACGCTCCTCAGGACCACGTTCAGATGTTCGTCCATAGCCTTTTGGCTCACCTGCTCTCGCGCGAAGAACGTTTCGAGCCTCCGGTCCTTGACCGCGAGGAGCCCGGACAGGAGGTGCTCGGTTCCCACGTAGGCGTGCGCGTGATGTGTGGCCGACAGGACGGCTTTTTCGAGCGTGCGTCTCGCCGCCGGGGACAGGGACGGGTTTTCGATCCGTTCCGGCCGAGGCAGGCGCGCGCTCTGCCGTTCCGGTGCTGTTCCTGCTAGGCGCCGCAGGGCGTCGGGTTTCACGTGGCACTTATGCAGGATTTCGGCTCCCACGCAGCCTTTTTCCGTCCCGAGCGCCCACAGGAGGTGCTCCGGCTGAACATTGGTCTGCTTCATTTCCAGGGCCAAGCAGAGCGCCCGGGTGAGGACGCTCTTCAGGTGGCTTGTGAATTTTTCTACGATTTCATGGGGCATCATACGGTCGTTCCCATCTTTTTCAGGCGGGCGATCCGCTCCTCGATCGGAGGGTGGGTGCTGAACAACTGCTCGAACTTTTTCGTCACATGGGGGTCGAAGGGGTTGGCGAGAAACAGGTGGGCGGTCGCGTGGTTGGCGCGGAGAAGTGGCCGGTCGTGGGCCGCGATTTTTTCGAGCGCCCGAGCCAGGCCGTCGGGGTAGCGGGTCAGAAGCGACCCGGAGGCGTCCGCGAGATATTCCCGGCTCCGACTGACGGCGAGCTTGATGAGCTCGGCAAGCAGGGGAGACAGAATCGCAAGCACCAATCCAATGACAAGGAGGATGACTCCGAGTTGGCCGGACGACTTCTCGCTGTCGCGGCGCCCTCCGAAGACGGTCATGCGCAGCAGCCAGTCGGACAGGAGCAGAATGGTTCCGACGAGGACCACAACGATCGTCATGACGCGGATGTCGTAGTTTTTCACGTGGGACATCTCGTGGGCCAGGACGCCTTCCAATTCTGCGCGATCCATGATCTCAAGCAGCCCTGTCGTGACCGCGACCGAGGCATGGGAGGGATCCCGTCCCGTCGCGAACGCATTCGGGGACGGGTCGGCGATGACGTACACCTTGGGGGTCGGAAGTCCCGAGGCGATCGCCAGGTTTTCGACCAGGGTGTAGAGCTGGGGGTTGTCCCGCCGCTCGATCGGCTTGGCGCCCGAGGCCGCGAGCGCCACCTTGTCTCCTTGGAAGTACCCGATCAGGTTCATGACGGCCGCCACGACGCCGGCGGCGATGAGGCCTCCACTCGGGGAGCCGAAATATTCCCCCAGCGCCCAGCCCAGGCCGAGGACGAGGAGGATGAACGCGGCCATGAGGCCGAAGGTCTTGCGCTTGTTGGCGGTGATTTCGGAGTACATGATTGCGAGATCTCAAGAAGAACGCGTGGTCCAAATAGATTTTAGAACTGGACTTTCGGCGCCTCGTTCACGATGTCGGGCGCGTCGTAGAATTCGCGCTTCAGGAAGCCGAACATGCCCGCGATCAGATTCGTCGGGAAGACCTGGAGCATGGTGTTGAAGTCGCGGATGTTGGCGTTGTAGAAGCGGCGTGCAGCCTGAATTTTGTCCTCGGCGTCGGTCAGGTTGTGCTGGAGATCGACGAAGCTTTGGACAGCCTGGAGCTGTGGGTAGGCTTCGGCCACCGCGAACAGCGACTTGAGCGTAGAGGACAGCATGTTTTCAGCTTTGGCGTGGTCTGCGGGGGTGGTGGCCGACATGGCGGCCGTGCGGGCTTCGGTCACTTTTGTGAACACACCCTCCTCATGCTTGGTGTAGCCCTTCACGGTGTCGACGAGGTTCGGAATGAGATCGTAGCGGCGCTTCATCTGCACTTCGATGTCGGACCAGGCCTCGTCCACGCGGTTCCGGGACTGAATGAGGCGGTTATAGGTCGCAACGAACCAAATCGCAATGAGCGCGACGGCTCCGAGGACGATCCACAAGGGCGTGAACATAGGTGACAATAAATAGCTCTTTCTATAGAATAATCTGATCTTATCCTAGGGGATTTTGCTTCCAACGTCAATCATCATATGCGCATGCCGTGTCACGTGTTCAAAGCCTATGACATCCGGGGGCTCGTGGGGACCGAAATTTCGCCGGAAGGGGCGTTTTCGCTCGGCCAGGCCTATGCCGCCTTCCGCCAGGCCGAGCTGCCGGACAAGCGCCTGCGCGTCGTTGTCGGTCGCGACATGCGGGAGAGCTCTCCAGAGCTCGCAGAGCGTCTGATCGCGGGACTGACCGAAGGAGGTACCGACGTCCTCGACATCGGCCTCGTTTCCACACCTACATTTTATGACGCCGTCGGCCATCTCGAAGCGGACGGGGGTATCGTCGTCTCGGCGTCCCACAATCCAGCAACCTACAACGGCTTCAAGCTGACGCGCGACCGTGCCGTTCCGATCGGCGGCCCGACCGGCATGCTGGACATCGCCGATCTTGTGGAGCGCGGCGCCTTCACACCCGCGGACGTCCCGGGAACCGTTCAGACTGTTTCAGGCATGACCGAGCATGCGGTCGCGTCTCAGCTCGCCGTTGCCGGAGTGTCTCCCGTCAATCGCTTTCGGATTGTTGCAGATACCGCCAATGGCATGGGTGCGGAGTATCTCGAAGCCCTCTTCGAGAAGGTGCCGGCCGACGTGACCCGTCTCTATTGGGACCTTGACGGTCGGTTTCCGAATCACGAAGCCGACCCGCTCAAGGAAGAAAACATGGCTGACCTCCAGAAGAGCGTTCTGGAGATGCAGGCTGACATCGGGATCGCGACCGACGGCGACGGGGATCGTATTTTCTTCGTCGACAACGAGGGCGAGATCGTTCCTCCCGCGATCCTGCGTGGCCTCCTCGCCCAGATCGTCCTCCGCGACCATCCGGGCGCGACCGTGTGCTACGACATCCGGCCCGGCAAGATTACGGAAGACATGATTCGCGAGGCCGGCGGCCAACCAGTGGTCACCAAAGTCGGGCATTCCCTCATCAAGCAGCACATGCGCGAAGTCAATGCCGTCTTCGGCGGCGAGTCCTCGGGCCATTTCTTTTACGCCTTCCCGACGGGCGTCTACGAGGGCCCGGTCACCGTCGCGGTCCAGATCCTCCAGGAAATAACCCGGCAGCAAAAAACGCTTGCCGACCTCATCCGCCCCTACCGCCGTTACGCCCATTCCGGCGAGCTGAATTTCCGCGTCGCGGACAAGGACGCGGTCCTCGCGCGGATCAAGGCGCATTTTTCCGAGGGCACTGTCAGCGAATTGGACGGCATCACGATCACCTATCCGGATTTCTGGTTCAACGTGCGCGCGTCAAATACGGAGTCGCTGCTGCGGGTGAACTTGGAGGCAGTCGATCAGAAAACCATGGAAGCGAAACGTGATGAGATTGTCTCTCTGGTGAACGTGGTCTGAGAGTCGTCCGAGCTGTCCTTTGATTTTCAGATCATTTCCTATAGAATGCCTCCCGTATGATCGGTACCATTCTTTTGTTTCTCCTCGTCTTATCCATCCTCGTCTTTGTCCATGAGTTTGGGCATTTTGTGACGGCCAAAAAGGCGGGCATGAAGGTCGAAGAGTTCGGGTTCGGGTTTCCACCCCGACTGTGGGGTGTGAAACGGGGGGACACCGTCTATTCCATCAACTGGATTCCGCTTGGTGGGTTCGTGAAGATCAAGGGCGAGTCCGGGGATCAGGCCCATGATCCGGACAGCTTTGCCTCGAAGCCCGCGTGGAAGCGGTTTATCGTGCTGATTGCAGGTGTGGCCATGAACTTTTTGCTCGCGGGCGTCCTGTTGTCGATCGGACTCATGGTCGGCCTGCCGACGGTCGTCGGCGACGACGTCTCACCCCGCGCGCGGGTATCCGAGGAAGTCGTGCATGTCGCCTCGGTCCTTTCGGAGAGTCCGGCGGCCCGCGCCGGCGTCCAGGGCGGAGACACGCTCGTGTCCATCGACGGGACGGTCTTCACCTCTTCCGACGAGGCGCGCGCCTACATCCGTTCCCATAGCGAGAGCGACGTTTCCCTGAGTCTGAAGCGCGGGGAGGGCGAATACGTGACGGCCATCATGCGGGCCGAGCCCCTATCCGAAGCGGGAACCGTGGGCGTGGGGGTCGGGCTCGTCACGACTGCCCTTATCTCCTATCCCTGGTACGAAGCGCTGGTCCAGGGATTCGTCCTGGCCGGCCTCCTCACCTGGGAAGTGCTCCGCGCCTTCGGCCAGCTGCTCTCGAACCTCGTCGTCCATCAGACGATCGCGGTCGACCTCGCGGGACCCGTCGGGATTGCGGTCATGACAGGCGAGGCGGCGAAGCTCGGGTTCACGTACTTGCTCCAGTTCGCGGCCGTGCTTTCCATCAACCTCGCGATCGTAAACGTTCTGCCGTTTCCGGCGCTCGACGGCGGGCGCATCCTCTTCCTCCTCATCGAGAAGATCCGCCGCCGCCCGGTCAACGAGCGGATCGAGGCTGTGGTCCACAACCTCGGATTCGGCCTGCTCATGGCCCTCGTGCTGCTCGTGACCTATCGTGACATCGTCCGTTTCAGCGGCGATTTCCTGAGCAATGTAAAGAATTTCGCAGGAGGCTAGGGTCTTGTCATGGAAAATTACGCCTTCATCGACAGTCAGAATCTCAACCGCCGGTTCTCAGGACTCCTGAAGTTCAAGAACATGCGCCTATTCCTTCGTTACATGAACGATCTTCGCGACAGGCTTGCTGTAAAAGAAAGGGCCCCGTAAGGACGGGACCTTACAGGGCTTGCTTTCCGTTGGTGATGCCTGAATAATAGCGAACGTATCGAATCTCGTCAAATAGATCCCATTCGAGAACTGCTGTGTATGCACCAGAAATTTGATGAACTGAAAAAGGCCTTCGATGCGGCCCTTTCGGCGGCGCAAGATAAGGACATCCTGGAATCCGTCCGTACGGAATTCCTCGGTCGCAAAGGGCGTCTAGCCGATCTCATGACGGGTCTCAAGGACCTATCCGAAGACGAACGCCGGGCCGTCGGCCCTTCCGCCAACGAGGCCAAGCGCGCCATGGAAGAGGCGTTCGCTCGCGCGGAATCGGAGCTTCGCTCGCGCGCGGTCCGCGAAGAGGAATGGATCGACGTGACTGCGCCTGTGTTTCCGGAGGAGTCAATTGGTCACATCCATCCGGTTACCTTGATTCAGCAGAAACTTGAGGATTTGTTCATTTCGATGGGGTTCATGGTGCTCGACGGACCAGAACTCGAAAGCGATTATTACAACTTTACGGCTCTGAATATGCCGCCCGACCATCCGGCCAGGGACATGCAGGACACTTTTTATATCAAGGGCCATCCGGATCAGGTAATGCGTACCCAAACGTCGCCTGTCCAGATTCGGGCTATGCGTAAGTACGGGGCACCGATCCGAATGATTGCGCCGGGCCGGTGTTTCCGCAACGAGGCGACCGATGCCCGTCACGAGCACACGTTTTACCAGCTGGAGGGGTTGGTTATCGATAAAGGCATCACCTTCTCGCACATGAAGGGTGTCATGGAAGCTGTCGCGGTCCATCTGTTTGGTCCAGATACCAAGTTGCGGCTCATGCCCAAGTTTTATCCGTTCGTCGAACCGGGGGTCCGTGGAGAATTGAATTGTTTTTTGTGTGCCGGAGAGGGATGTCGGGTGTGCAAGAACACCGGGTGGTTGGAAGCCATGCCGGGCGGCATGGTTCATCCCAGGGTTCTGGAAGCGGGCGGGTTGGATCCGAACACGTATCAAGGCTTTGCATTCGGTTTCGGTCTGTCCCGTCTGGCCATGCTTAAGTACGGCATCGATGATAGCCGTCTCATGCAGAGCGGAGACGTGCGATTTCTTGCGCAATTTTGAAGGATGGATGGTATGTTGGTTTCCAAGAAGTGGCTCCAAGAATTTGTCGAGCTTCCCGAAGACCTGTCCGACGAGGAACTCGCCCGTCGTATTACCTTGAGCACGGTGGAGGTGGAAGAAATTTCGTCCCAGGCCGCCCCGTTGGAACGGATCGTGGTGGGCGTCCTTCTTGCGGTTGAAGCGCATCCCAATGCGGACAAGCTCCGCGTATGCCGGGTGGATGCGGGACAAGGGGAACCGTTGCAAATAGTATGCGGCGGCACGAATCTTTTGGCGGGCATGAAGGTCGCGGTTGCCCTGGTGGGGGCTAGGGTCAAATGGCACGGGGAAGGGGAGCTAGTTGAAATCAAATTGACAAAGCTGCGCGACGTTGAGTCGTTCGGTATGATTTGTGCAGCCAACGAGATCGGCACAGCCACTGGAAACGAAGGTGAGCGCGAAATCGTCGACCTTAGCGGATGGGATGCCCCGCCAGGCACGCCGCTTGCGGAAGTCTTGGGACTCGACGATGTCGTATTTGACGTGGACAACAAATCACTCACCAACCGTCCGGACCTCTTCAGCCATCGTGGCATGGGACGCGAGGTTGGGGCACTCCTTGGGACGACCTTCAAGGACCGACGGCCGCCCGTTGTTTCAGAGGAAACGGAGTATGAGGTATTGGTGAACGTAACCGACATTGCTGCCTGCCCGCGTTACATGGGTGTTGTCCTCGACGGCATCCGCATCGAAACGTCTCCGGAGTGGATGCAAAAACGTCTGCGGGCCGTAGGTGTGCGCCCTGTCAACATTGTTGTTGACGTGACAAATTATGTGATGCTGGAAATTGGGCAGTCACTCCATGCCTTTGATGCCGCCAAGTTGGAGAACGTGTTGAGTAAGCCGCGCACGATCGAGATCGAGGTCCGTCCCGCTGTGTCCGGCGAGCGGTTCGTGACCCTCGATGATACCGAGCGGGAACTCGGTCCGTCCGATCTCGTCATCCGGGACGCAAAGAAGGCTGTGGCCTTGGCGGGGGTTATGGGTGGGCACAACAGCGAAATCGGTGAGGAAACCACGACCGTATTTTTGGAATCCGCAAATTTTCACCCTTCTTGGATCCGTAAAACATCCCAACGTTTGGGACTGCGTTCCGAAGCATCCTTGCGGTATGAAAAAGGACTAGATCCGAATCTGTCCGACCTGGCCCTGCGTCGTGCGGTAGAACTCCTGTTAGAACTTGTTCCGGGCGCGCGGGTCGCCTCGCCCGTCGTGGATGTCGGTCGGTTTGAGCTGAAACAGGGTCCGATTCCATTTTCTTTGGAACGTCTGGATCAGAAATTGGGTGTGAACATTCCCGTTGATACCGCCATCGGCATCCTTGAGCGGTTGGGATTCGGCTTGAAACAGGACGGAGAAGCATATCTTGTAACCATTCCGAGTTGGCGTGCGACCAAGGATATTTCGATTTTCGAGGATCTCGTTGAAGAAGTGGCGCGTATTTACGGCTATGAGCGTATACCCCCTACGCTCCCACGCATGGACCTCAGGCCGCCCACACCGGATCCCATGCGGGTACTGGAACGGCGTGTGCGTTCGATTCTCGCCGAACGTTTCGCGGCAACCGAAACGTATAATTATAGTTTTACGAGTCCTGCCACGCTTGCCTATTTGGGGGAAGACGCCGCGCGGTACATTCAATTAGCCAATCCTATTTCCAAAGAGCGGCCGTATGTTGCCCGGACGCTTGTGCCGAACTTACTCGAGAACGTCGAAAAGAATCAACGACAAACGGACACGGTTCGCCTGTTCGAGGTGGCTCGTACGTACGTTCCTGAAATTCCTGGTGACGAAAACGGGGAAGGAGGATCGCCGCTTCCTCATCAAGACCATGTACTCGGACTCGTCTTCGCGAAGAAGGGCGACATCTTTCCGTTCCGTGAACTGAAACGTCTGTGCGCGGGCGCGCTCCGTGCGTTGGGATACACCCCAACCTTCCTCCCCATGTCTGACCTTGCGTCTTGGATGCATCCTGGACGTAGCGCCGCGATTACTGTGGATGGCGAAGCGGTAGGTTACCTCGCAGAAGTATTACCGCAACGGGCCACAGACCTCGGTATCGAGGCCAAGGTTGCTGTTGGCGAGGTAAACCTATCGTTGCTTGCCGCCTTTCCGGCGCGGGAACTGACCTACCATCCGATTCCGCCGTTCCCTTCAGTCAAGCGGGATCTTGCGTTCGTCGTCAATAAGGACGTCACCTACACGGATCTCGAGCTCGCCATGCATGCCGCCGCACCCCTTTTGGTCGATGTCGAGCTGTTCGACACGTACGCGGGGAAGGGAATTCCGGAGGGCAAGAAATCCCTCGCGCTCCACCTGGAGTTCCGGGCCGACGATCAGACCCTGTCGTCCGAGGAAGTAGACGCCTGTATGGAATCCCTGCGTCAGGTGTTGACCGCCCGTTTTTCTGCTACGATGAGATGAGAGCGATTGGGGGTCCGAATGCCGAACATGGTCATATCTCCCCTCCTTCCTCAAGGAGGGGATTAAGGGGAGGTCACACCTATGGGAGTCCTCTTCAACGATCCGATTAACCTTTCCCGGCGTCGCGCGTTGAGAAATGAAATGACTCCTGCCGAGGTCGTTCTTTGGAATCATCTGAAGGGTAAGCAGATGGGATATAAATTCCGTCGTCAGCAAGGCATCGGTCCCTACATCGTTGATTTTACTGTCCTGCAACGAGAGTGGTCGTAGAGCTTGACGGAAATGCGCACGGGACGCCAGAGGCCGAAGCGTATGACCAGCGTCGGTCGGAGTACCTCGCCTCCGTCGGTCTCCAAGTCATTCGGTTTTCCAATCGTGATGTTTTTGATAACTTGGAGGGAGTCTTGGAAGCCATTGGAAACGCTTGTAAGAAGTGACCTCCCCTTAGTCCCCTCCTTAGGGAAGGAGGGGAAATCCGTCCACATTCGCATATTCGTCCGGATTCGTAATTCGCTCCTCAATCGTCTCTCTGTATGTTCGAATCAAAAGATATCCTCTTCATCGTCCTCGCCTTCTGCGCGCTCTGGTTCACCGCCTTCGTCTGCTGGCTCATCTGGCAGATCGCCATGATCCTGAAGAACGTCAACGAGACCATGGCCGACGCCCGCGAGAAGATCGGCCGCATCGAGGAAGCCCTCACCTCCATCAAGGGCCGCTTCGAGAAGGCCACCTCCGGCATCGGCATCCTGGCCGAGGGCGTCAAGCGGGTGGTCGAGTACGCGGTCGAGAAGAAGCGCGACCACAAGTCCGGCGATGTGGAAGACAAAGTATCCTAGGAAGCAAAAAAGAGATCCGCCGTGGTCTCTTTTCCCCCTTTTCCTATGCCTTTCAGTCGCTTTGTCCACCTGCATGTCCATAGTCACTACTCGTTGCTCGAGGCGCTTCCCAAGGTGAAGGCGCTTATTAAGGCGACCAAGGAGAAGGGGATGGACACCTTTGCCCTCACCGACAACGGCACGCTGTACGGGGTCATCGAGGCCTACCAGAAGGCGCAGGACGAGGGTGTGAAGCTCATTGTCGGCATGGACGCCTATGTGGCTCCGGCTGGGCGGCACCAGAAGCGCGCGCGCATCGACACGAAGCCGAACCGCCTGGTGCTCCTCGCGGAGAACAACGACGGGTATCGTACCCTCGTCCGCCTTTCGTCCCTCGGATTTCTCGAGGGCTTCTACTACAAGCCACGCATCGACAAAGAGCTCCTGCGGGAGTTTTGTCTTGGGAAGTCCCACGGCCTCATCGCCTTGTCGGGCGGACGTTTCGGCGACATCGACCAGGCCCTCCAGATGGGGAACCGCGAGCACGCAGTCGCGCTCATCGGCGAGTACCGCCAGATTTTCGGCGAGGGAAACTTCTACCTTGAGCTTGTCGACCGCCCCGAGATTCCCGAGCAGGCGGCCGTGAACGCGCAGCTGATCGAGCTTGGGAAGGAGCTCGGCGTGCCCGTCGTCGCGACCAAGAACGCCTTCTACCTGAAGCCCGACGAGGCCGAGGCCTGGAAGATTCTTCAGTGCGTGCAGGGAGGGAAGACCTTGGAACAGTTCGAGCGCCTGCAGGCATATGACTACGATGCCTCATTCGTTTCGCCGCAGGAGATGGAAGAGCAGTTCAAGGACGTTCCGGAAGCGATCGAGAATACCCGCGTCATCGCCGACCGCTGCAACGTCACGTTCGAGCTTGGAAAATGGAACTTCGCCCACTTCGAAGTGCCTGATGGGCTGACCCACTTGGAGTACCTGCGTCAGCGGGCGTATGCCGAACTTGCCCGCAAGGTCCCTGAGCTCACCGAGGAGATGCGGCAGCGCATTGACTACGAGCTTTCCGTCATCGAGGTAAAGGGGTTCGCCCCCTACTTTTTGATCGTCTCCGACTACATCGAGTGGGCCCGGAAGAACGGTATTGTGACCACCACCCGCGGATCGGCCGCCGGCTCGCTTGTCAGCTACGCGATCGGCATCTCGAGCGTGGATCCCCTCCGCTACAAGCTCCCCTTCGAGCGCTTTCTGAACCCTGAGCGCCCCTCGGCCCCGGACGTTGACGCGGACTTCGCCGACAACCGCCGCGACGAGATGCTGGCCTACGTCACCGAGAAATACGGCAAGGATAAGGTGGCCCAGATCTGTACGTTCGGGACCATGATGGCGCGCGGGAGCATCCGTGACGTCGGCCGCGCGCTCGGCATCCCCTACGGCTTTGTCGACCAGATCGCGAAGTTGGTCCCGATGGGCAGCCAGGGATTTCCCATGACTCTCGAGCGTGCGCTCGAGGAGGCGGAGGACCTGAAGAAGCAGTACGACGCCGACCCCCAGGTGAAGCGCCTCATAGATCTCGCGCGCCGCATCGAGGGCTGCGCCCGCCACGTCTCGATCCACGCCGCCGGCGTCGTCATCTCTCCCGAGCCCCTGACCGAGTTCACGCCCCTCCAGGTGGAAACCAAGGAAGGGAAGGTCATCACCCAGTATGAGATGAAGTCCGTGGAAGCTGCGGGCCTCCTCAAAATGGACTTCCTCGGGATCCGGAACCTCTCGATTCTCGGGGACGCGGTGAAGATCCTGAAGCACATCAAGGATCTCGACATCGACCTCGAGCGGATTCCCGTCGACGATCCGAAGACGTTTGAGCTCCTCGCGAAGGGCTACACCATGGGTACGTTCCAGTTAAACGGCGACGGCATGACGAAGTACCTCATGGAGCTCCGTCCTGAGCGCATCGAGGACATCATGGCCATGGTCGCCCTCTACCGCCCGGGCCCGATCGAGTCGATCCCCGAGTACATCCGGAGGAAGCACGACCCGTCCCTCGTGAGCTACCTCGACCCGCGGATGAAGGAGTTTTTGGAATCATCGTATGGCGTGATCGTGTACCAGGAAGACGTGATGTTCATCGCGATCAAGATGGCCGGGTACTCATGGCTCGAGGCGGACAAGTTACGCAAAGCGATGGGAAAGAAGATCCCGGAGGAAATGCAGAAACAGAAGGACAAGCTGATCGATGGGTTGGTCGCGGGCGGATTGTCCGCGTCGAAGTCAAAGGAACTCTGGAAGCTGATCGAACCATTCGCTGCGTATGGCTTCGGAAAGGCCCACGCCGCGAGCTACGGCATGATCGCCTATTACACGGCGTACTTGAAGGCGAATTACCCCGCCGAGTACATGTCGGCCCTCATGACCGCCGAGTCCGGCGACCTCGACACGGTGGCCGATGCGGTCAAGGAGTGTGAGCGGCTGGGGATCAAGGTGCTGCCGCCCGACGTGAACGAGTCCCTTTCCACCTTCACCTACATCGACGACCAGACGATCCGTTTCGGCCTGCTCGTCATTAAGAACCTGGGGGAAGAAGTCATTCAGGCGATTATCGCCGAGCGCGAGGCCCGCGGCCCGTTTATCGACCTGACGGACTTCGCCGAGCGCGTCCATCACCGCGCGTTCAACAAGAAGTCGCTCGAGGCGCTCGCGAAGTCCGGGGCCCTCGACCGCTTCGGCGAGCGCCGCCAACTTCTCGACAACGTAGACCAGATCCTCCTCTTCAACCGTCAGGCCCAGCAGCAGTCCTCCCAGAACCAGTCGTCGCTCTTCGACCTCGCCCCGGCCCTTGTCCAGGAGAAGCTCCGCCTGCGCCCGGCCTCGGCGGCGGCCAAGCGCGGCGAGCTCCTCGGGTGGGAGAAGGAAGTCCTCGGCTTGTACGTCAGCGCCCACCCCTACCACGCCGTCGCGCCTCGCCTCGCGTCCTTCGTCATCTCCCTTGCCGACGCCGTCGCCTCTCCCGAGGGGGCGGTCGTCCGCTGCGGGGGCCTCGTAAGCTCGGTCAAGAAGATCGTCACGAAGAAGGGCGACAGTATGGCCTTCGTCGAACTTGAGGACGGCCGGACGAAGACCGAGGTGGTGTGCTTCCCCAAGGTCTTCCTCTCCTCCCAGGATTTCCTCCTGCCCGAGCGTGTGGTCATCGTGGGGGCCAAGGTCTCCCGCCGCGAGGGCGAGGAACCGAAGCTTCTCGCCAACTACTTCCTCCTCGTCGACGAGGACAATGTGGACCAGGCCCTCGCATGGCTGAGGATGGACGGGGGCGGCCAGGCCGCGTCCGCGCCCGCCGATCCCACGCCTCCGCCGGCGCACGCCGCTTCCGTCCCGCCTGCCACGCCCCCGGATGCGGCCGCCGGGTCACCCTCGGCTCCCCTGCCGTCCGCCGCAGTTCCCGCGTCAGCGCCTCCGCTGCTCGGGCTCGAGATCGTCCTCGTTGGCAAGCCCGCGCACGACCTCGTGGAGCAGCTCCGCTCGCTTTTCACCTCCGCCCCCGGTCCCGAGCGGGTCTGCTTCATCCTTGAGTCCCAGGGCAAGCCCCGCCGCGTCCAGACCGACTACGCCGTCGCCGTCTCCGACGCCTTCCTCGACGCCTTGGCCTCCCTCGTCGGCCGCCAGCATGTGCGGTGGGTGAAGGGATGAAGTTGTTTTCCTCCCCTCCCCCGAGGGGAGAACTAAGGAGGGGTCACACCTTCCCAACCACCCCAATCCACATTCGCCTATTCGCCATGATTCGTTTTTCGGCCCCCCAATCGCTCTCAACGATTGACAGTTTCAGCCAACATGCTACGCTCACCCCTGCTCGTATGACGACGCAGAATTTCATCTTTCCCCTGTTTACCTTCGGCTTTCCCCAAGCCGGGTGGTTTCGTCGTTGAGCAGGCGTAAGGAATACGCAAGCAAAGCACGGCCGCCCGGAAGGGCGGCCGTTTGGTTTTGTCTTTTTGAGTGAGGTGTGGCGAGTTTTGCTCCCACATCTCTGAGACGAGACAAACATTTCCCTACAACCCAATAATCGGGGAGGTTTCCGATGAGTCGACAACGTGTCTACTGTCACAGAACGAAAGATGTTATCCGTCACACGGCGTTCAGCCTTGAGCTTCTTAGTCAATTCGATCGCCGCGCGCTCTTGTGCGCGGACGCTAACGACATCGTCGTCGTGGAAGAACCGCAGGGTTCTGTTCAGGACGAAGTGCTCCTTCTGAATCGCTTGGGCATCGGGCCTACGCCCGTCGCGAACGTGCGGAACAGCTTGACGGGTCTCGAGGGAAGGGAAATCGATCCGTTTTCCGGAACGTCCGTGTCCCTTCATCGAGATGCTGCCGGTGTCAGTTGTCGATTGCGTTGCCCCGTGCGGGAGTTTTCGCTCATGGTAAACAGCAAGGTTTTCTTTCAGAAGGCCTTCGGTAACGATCCGGACAACTGCCTCCCTTACGGAATCGTGTGCCAGACTCGGGACGATGTTCCGGCCGCCGTGGCGCGCATCCGTGAGAAGGGAGGGGTTCCTCGGATCAAGGCGGCCGACTCCGCGAGTGGTCTATATCAATGGGTTCTCCAACCGGGAGATCCCATACTGGACCTTCCGCCAGACTCCTACGTTGTTCAGACGGACATCGGGGGAGACGCGTTGGTCGACGCGAGTGTCCAGTTCTCGATCGACCAGAACGGCCGGGTCGCGATCGGTCCCGTTACGCGCCAACATGTTAAAGACCATAAAACGCACTGCGGGAACTGGCGTCCCGCAGGAGTCGGACTGGACGGCGCTCCGGAACTCCCGATCCGTCTCCGACTCAAGATGCGGGAGATCACGCGACGGATTGTCGTTCGCCTGAAGGATATTGGATATTTCGGCAGAGGTTCCGTCGATTTCCTCTGTGATCTCTTCAAGTCGCTCGTCTGGGCTCTCGAAGTCAACGCGAGGTGGACCGCCGCCTCCTACGCCCTCGAAGCGCTGCAGACCTGGTACGGCGGAAAAAGTGCTCGCTTCGCTTTCGACATGCGGAGCTTCGCCGTGCCGACCGGCGCGACGATCCACGACCTCGAAGGCCACTTCCGCGACCTCCTGTTCCGTCGCGGGGAAGGCTGGGGGTTCGTCCCCTTCTGCTTCCTTCCCAAGGTCGAGACGGCTCCGGGCAGGGGCTTCTCCTACGGGGTGGCCATCGCCCCGACCACAACCAAGCTTCTCGATCTCGTCTCACGAGTCGAGGAGCGCAAGCTCCGACTCTCCTGAGGGTGTCTTCCACCCTCTTTTTCTTTTTCCCAAAAACTGCCTGGAAGCAAATGACGAATCTGGAATCGTATTTCCTCCCCTCGCCTGAGGGGAGGACTAAGGAGGGGTTACCCCTCTCTACAACAAAATCCAACCACCCAACCCACATTCGCCTATTCGCCACGATTCGCCATTCGGACCCCCAATCGCTCACGCGTCCTTTTAATAGGCTCGTGGGTGTGATACGTTTTACTTGCATTCCAGTATTTTTTATGAATCAATACACCTACCGCGTTATCATCGAGCCGGACGGCAAGCACTTTCATGCCTACGTCCCAGCCCTGCCTGGTTGCCATACCGTTGGCAAGACCATTACGCAGGCGCGCGTCCATGTCCAGGAAGCCATGGAGCTCTACTTGGAAGTCTTGAACGACCGGGGGGACGCCATCCCCCGTGACGAAAGCTTCGAGACGTTCCACACCGTATCCATGGAACGGCCCCGCGTCCCCGCAAAGAAGCGTGCCTAAGCCACCGCTCATCAAGCCGAGACAGCTGGCATCCGCGCTTCAGTGTCTCGGTTTTGCATTGGTCAGGCAACGCGGAAGCCATGCGATTTACCGCCACACCGACGGCCGTATGGCCGTCATTCCGATGCACTCAAAAGAAATCCCTCTTGGTACCCTTCGAGGTATCCTGGATGACATCGGAGTGTCTTTGGAAGTCCTGCAAGTTCATCTTTCCTAACATCCTTTTTACAACCCAAAGCAATCCACCATCCTGACCGCCTCGGGAAGGATCTTACCCCTTGTCCCACCCAACCCACATTCGCCTATTCGCCTGCCTGCCAGTAGGCATGCCAGATTCGACATTTGAATCCCCAACCGTCCCCCTACGCCCCTTACACCTCTTGCTTCCCCTTTTCCCCGTCGATTCTTGACGCTCCACATACCCCATGTTACGTTTTAAATAGCACTATGTTCTCCGCAACCACTGGAATGCACAAGAAGCTGGTGAGCCGTAATGTCGACATGATCGTCATTATGCTTGTCATTCTTGGCACTCCGGTGGCCTCGACGATGTTCTAGTGCTCATAAGCGCAGATACAACGAGAGCCGCCGGACCCTGGTCCGACGGCTCTTTCGATCCGTTCCTTTCATTGCTGGTCCATTTTCGCGGGGACGGAAGGCGGCTTCACCTGTTGGAGTCGCCTTCCTGTCCACGTGATTCGTTTCACCCCCACTCGGAGAGTAAGATGCGAAACGTATTCCCCACCCTTCACAGAAGGGCCATCGACGACATGAGTGTTTTCACGACCCCCAATGCGGACGGCCTCCATATTGGGGAGATTGACGGGATCGAGCTGTATCCCGATCGGGCAGAAGTTCTGCCTTACGGCGCAGTCTACCTTCAGGGAGGTCCTCATCTTCAATACATGAGTGACCATCACCGGTATCTGCGGGCGTTCGGCCTGGGCGCCAAAGAGCTCAGATTCGTCGAGGGGTCCGGAAACCTCTTCGACGGGATTCTCTCCGATCCCGAGCATCGTGATCGTCTGTACAGAGAACTTTTTTTCGACCTGGACGCCACTCTTGAGACGTTTACCGGAGCTTCTCCAGGATGGGGGCGTCTTCTTGCCGAACTCCAGATTCCTTCGGAACGTATCCGTACGGCGCCGTGGGATGTGGCCAAAACACTGCATGACAAGGAGGGATTTCGTCGTCTGTCCCGTCAGATCGGCAGGAGCGACGTCTTTCCTGCGCATACCTTTTCCCATGGAATTCAGGGAACTATCTGGGACTGCCTCCGTCTCCGCCTCCGTCATCCCCGAATTGTGGTCAAGAGGCCTGACCTGGAAAGCGGCGTGGGATTCCATGTCCTGCACGACACTCGTTCCTGGGCCGGTCTTCTTCCCTTCCTTCGCAAGTACGCCCAAGGATCGCGAAATCTCATCGTTGAGCGGTGGATCGACGGCGAGGAAAAGGCGGTCGGTTCGGTCCAATGGTATGTTCCTCCGCCCGGCAAGAAACCCCAACGGCGCTTTTTGAGCCGCCAGTACTGCGACGGCACGATTCACCAGGGGAATATGATTCCGCATGACGAGGCGGACGCGTTTCCCGCGACATGGGACTACTCCACCCGCCAGGCAATCACCCAGACGGCATGGCACACCACCGAGACGTTCGTCAGAGACGCACAGGAGCGTGGGTACGTCGGGCATATCGGGTTTGATTTTATCACGGCACTGAATTCCGATGGTCTCTCGTTCCAGTTCTTTCTGTTAGAGGCCAACGCGCGCAAAACCGCCGGGACGTATCCGGAAAGCGTCCGCTGGCAGGTGCAACAGTTCGGTCATACGCTGAAGCCCTGCGTCGCCATGAGGAACTGTCATCCACATTCCGGAATCGATCACTGGGAGAAGGCGGTCAGTCTTTTGGGTTCCGAGAGCGATCGAGACGGGTTTGGGGACCTGGCGATGAATCGAGAACATCGCGGCGTCCTTGTCCTGAATCCGAGGCTTCTTCGGAAGCAGGGTCATCCCAAGTGCATCGTCATGTCGGTTGCTTCCACTCCGGAAGAGGCCGAACGACTCATGAACGCCGCCGCCGCTCGCCTCGAGGCAGGCTGCTGACGCCACGTCCTTTTTTCGACTTCAAGATCCAGTCTTTCTGGGTCTTTTTTCATTTTTATCCAAATTGCGTCGTTTGACCTTTTCCATGCGGTTTGCTACGCTCGAATCGATATGCACCGCGACTTTCGTTCAAACAACCTTCTCGGCCTTCTTAGCCTACTGGACCTCCCGGTGGTAAGATTTGGTCGTTTGTAGCACGCCTCGCGTCACAAGCCCCACAGATCAAGCCGCCGGTAAAAACCGGCGGCTTTCATTTTTCTTCCGACCCTTGGACACCCAGGAATCGCGCGAATCCTTCGCGCCGTTCCCGGTCCTCCAATCCGGGAGGACCGACCGTTCTCGTCCAATCGAACATATCACCCACGCCACAACCGGAGGCTGTCATGTTTGGAGCTCGCATCGTTGCCGATTGTCTCTTTCATTATCAACACGTGCTTAAGGGGCACATTCCAGGAGTCGCGGTGTATGCCCAACGTACCTTGCTAGAAGGTAAAGACACCATCGCTTACGTGGATGGTTCGGATGATAACGCCGCGAGTCTGCGTGAGTACCATCAGGAACACCTGCTTCCGAGCGGAATCGGCGTAAGGGGACTTCGGGTCGTAGATGCGCGGGATTGTTCAATCCTCGACGCGATCGTAAATGATCCGGCAGAATGTGCATGGCTTCGTTCCCAGCTCGCAAATGGGGCGACGTTCGAGACATTTACGGGTGCCAGCTTGGCCTGGAAGGATTGCATCAGGATAATCGACCCTCCCAGGCACAAGCTGAGAACTCCAACGTATGATGACTGGTACCAAATCGCACAGCGTTTCGACGACAAGGAATACTTCCGTATCGAAGCGGGCGCGCTCGGTCTCAGTCACTGCTTCCCGGAGCACCGCTTCGGGATGACGGAGGAGGAGGTGCGTCGGCACCTGCGTGATCTCCTGGAACGCTACCCCAAGGTCTGGCTCAAAAGGCCCGACATGGAGTCGGGGATCGGGACCCTCCTCATCTCCCGTGATACTCTCCGACAGGTCATCGATACATACCTTCAACAGTTCCTCGGGGAGCGTCGTCTCATTATCGAAGCCCACGTGGGCGACGAAGGAGAAGAGGTCTGTGTGGCTTCCTGTCAGCTTTACGTTCCGTTGGCTCCGAATGCGATGGAGCGGATCTTCTTTTCCAAGCAGTATACAGTCGCCGGGGAACACCAAGGCAACGCGGTCTGCACCGACGAATGGGACGCTCTTCCCGCGCATTGGCCGGAAGAAGTTCGGGGGCGGATCGTGGAGGAGGTTTGGCGACAGAGCGAGGAGTTCGCGCAACACCTCTGGCAGGCCCAATGCGTCGGGTATGTCGGGTTCGACGTGATCGTCACGTTTGACGGTCGATCTTCCTTCCACGTCTGTTTTTTGGAGGCAAACGTGCGCAAGACGGCGGGAACGTACGCCGCAAGCGTGCGTTCTCAAGTTGCTGACTCCGGCAGGGTTCCCCATCCCTGCGTGGTGATGCATGCCTGCCACCCCGCGACGGCTCGACACTGGCGGGACGTCGTGCGGGTTCTTGCGGATCACCCGGACGGGTATGGCGATATCGTGTTCGGACCAAATAGCACGGAGGGGATTCTGCTCGTTAAGCCCGGCGCTTTGTCACTGGACGCACCGGGATGCATCCTCGTCGCCATCGCGAGTAACATCGCACGAGCCGAGGAGCTCCTCTGGGCCGCTCTTCATCGACTGGAGGCTCCCGCCTCATAACGTTCTTTTTTCTTCGAAGATCCAGCACTCCTGGGTCTTTTTTCTTTTTTTGAGAGTCTTGTTTTCTCAAAAACGCCTGTGTATGATGCCGTAGCTTGAATACCGAACATTATGCCTTCTACAGATACCCTCCGCATCCTCCTCCTCCAATTTCGTCCCGATCCCCTTGTGTGCGAACACGAAGTCGAAGGTTTTGCCGCGCATGCCGGCATGCGCTTGGATCAAATCAGGGCTGTGAACGCCCTTGAGGCGGATTTGGATTTCTCCTTGTTGGACGGCGTTGATGCGCTCATGCTTGGCGGCAGTGGGGATTACCTGTTGACCCAGGGCCACATTCCCGAGGTCGCGGAGAAGGTAAAGACCCTCATCCGTGAAGCCCGCCGCCGCGGGCTGCCTACGCTCGGCGTCTGCTTCGGTGCCCAGTTCGTGACACTCGCCCTCGGTGGGGAATTGAAGCATGATCTGGAGCGTCAGGAGACGGGTACGTTTCTCGTCTCAAAGACGCCTGCCGCCGCCGCGTGCCCGATCTTCTCACAGCTTCCCGACCGGTTCGACGCCCAGCTCGGGCACAAGGACCATTTGGAAGTCATGCCTGCGGGGGCGGTGCATCTCGTCTCAAGCGAACGGAGCCCCATCCAGGCCTACACGTTTCCCGGCGAGCCCCTGTACGCCATGATCATCCATCCCGAAATGGACGAGGACGGCATGATGTTCCGCATCGACTACTACGGCAAGAACTACGGCATTCCCAAGGAGACCCAGGATGCCTTCCGCGCGGCGCTCCGCCCGAGCCCCGACGCCTCCCGCATCCTCCGCCTGTTTCTGGAAAAAGTGGTGGCAGGTGGTGAGCGGTATCCCGTCATCTTGGAGTCGGTGCTCTAACCCGATTATCATTTGGCTCAATCCGGAGGACGGCTCGCCCTGTCTTAGCCCTTAGGCACAGTAACAAAACAACTTAATCAAGTTTCAGGATAAATTCTGTAGTTCCACTCCCCGTGAAAAGCGTCCCGTTCAAGCTTCACGGCAGCGAGTGCTTCATCCGATACTTTGAT
>JACQWJ010000002.1 GCA_016209325.1 Candidatus Uhrbacteria bacterium | reverse complement strand
GATTAGATTAATTTATGGTATGTCTCAAAAATTAACGAGACGCGAGTGAATGAGGAATATATTGAACGAATGGAACATCTGCTTCAACTGTACGCCATGCCTACAAATTTAACGGTACGGACCGTGTTTTAGTATTGCTTATTGGGAAAATCCCTTCGCTCGTGGTAAGATCACGGTAATTTTTTTATGCTACGAATCGTTTTCCGCTTCTGCGACGAGCTTGAGGACCGGATCCGCGGCTGGTTCAGCCACCGGCCAATTTCATACGCCTTTCTCGGTGGGGTTGCGGTGATCCTCTTTTGGCGCGGAGTGTGGCACAGCATGGATTTCGTCATGCATACCGTGAGCCTCCGGCTCGGCTATCTTCCCTGGTGGGACGGCCCGTTGTCCCTTCTGATCGGAACGGTCCTGCTCCTCCTGATCGGTGTCTTCGTTTCGAATTTTATCGGAAACGAGATCATCATTTCCGGTCTCAAGCACGAGAAGAAGCTCGTCGAGCGCACCGAGTCCGAAGTCCGGGATGAGGCGCACGCGATCGACGACGTGCGCCGCGAGGTGGAAGAAATCCGCGCGCGGCTGGGGAAACTGGAATGCGGTCCCATGCCCGAAGGGAAGGGACGCAAGAGTTCCGGGCGCGCATAAGGGCCTCGGGCCGTCTGTATGTCTGATTCCGTTCCTGCCTGGTATGCGCTCTCCGTTGACGAGGTTTTTCGGCACATCGTATCGGGGCCCGCTGGCTTGTGCCAGGAGGAGGCCACAAGGCGCTTGCGCGCGCAGGGTTCGAATCTGCTTCCGCGCGACAGGCCGCTTGGTTGGTGGAGGATCCTGGCGCGCCAGTTCGCGAGCCCGCTCATGCTGGTTCTCTTCGCTGCCGTGGCCGTCAGCGTTTGGCTTGGAGACGCCCTGGACGCCGCGGTCATCGCCGCGGCCGGCGGGTTGAACGTTTTGGTCGGATTCATCCAGGAGTACAAGGCCAATCATGCCCTGGAACAGTTGCGGAACCTGGTGATGCCCCAGGCGCTCGTCCTCCGGGAAGGCAGGGAGACGCGCATAGCGGCCACGGATGTGGTGGTGGGCGACCTGCTCGTGCTTCGGGCGGGGGACCACGTGGCCGCCGACGCGCGGCTGGTCGCCTGCACCAATTTGGAGGCCAATGAGGCGCCACTTACCGGCGAATCCGCTCCCATCCCGAAGTCCGTCGAGGCTGTTTCGGAGACCGCTTCCTTGGCGGATCGGGGCAACATGGTTTACGCCGGTACGACCATCGCGGCGGGCCGCGGCCGGGCCCTCGTCGTTGCCACCGGTTCGCATACGGAACTGGGGGGCATCGCGGCCCTCGTGCGCGCGTCCCGCGAAGCTCCGACGCCCCTTCAAGCCGAGATGGCGCGCCTCACCCGCTGGATTTCGGGAGGGATTCTCGCGTTCGTCTTCGTCCTGTTCGCGGGAGGGATGGCGGTCGGAAACGATCCCGTCGTTCTGTTTCAGACAGCCGTCGCTCTGGCGGTGGCGGCGATTCCCGAGGGACTGGCGGTTTCCGTCACGGTCGCGCTCGCGATCGGGGCTGGGCGTGTCCTGAAACGCCGGGCCCTGGTCCGCCGCCTCGTTGCGGCCGAGACCTTGGGCAGCGTATCCGTCATCTGTACCGACAAGACGGGCACCATCACCCAGGGGAACATGCGCGTTGTCGAGGTCCTGTCCGCCGGTTCGGGGTTCCCGCCGGAACTTCTCCTTCCAGGTTCGGTTCCTACGGACGCGGAGTTTCTGCTCTCGTTGTCCGTCCTGTGCAACGATGCCACGATCGAGGAGCCATCGCGTGGCGTGGGGACGCCGACGGAGCGGGCGTTGGTTCTCGCTGGCCACGACGCGGGGATTTCTCTGTCCGACCTGCGTGTTGCCTGGGGACGCATAGATGAGATTTCCTTTGACTCGAGCCGCAAGTTTATGACAACCCTTCATCGTCAGGAGGGCGTTTCCCCGTCGCTGCTGATCGCGAAAGGCGCGCCGGAACGTATCTTGGATTTTTGCGCTTCTGTCTGGGAAGAAGGGGGCGAGCGTCCGTTGGGTCAGAAGGCACGGACGGCTTGGCAGCAGCGCATTGACGAGGCTTCGGCGGAAGGGAAGAGGGTTCTTGGCGTCGCGTACCGGCTGTCTGAGACTTCGTCCATCCCCCGGCCTCCGGCAGGCCTCGTGCTTGCCGGCTTCGTCGTCCTTCAGGATCCTCTTCGTCCAGATGCTCGGGAACAGGTCCGGGCGGCGGCCGCGGCGGGGATCCGCACCGTGCTTGTGACCGGCGATCACCCGAAGACCGCGGCTGCGATTGCCACCGAGGCCGGCATCCTGCGCGGGCCCGACCGTCTGGCGACGGGGGACATGGTGAACCAGTGGACGGACGACGAGCTTGTGCGGCGCGCGGAATGGATCGACGTCTACGCGCGCGTCGAGCCCGGTCACAAGGCGCGCATCATCCACGCCTGGCAGGCGAAGGGCGCGTCGGTCGCCATGACCGGCGACGGCGTGAACGACGCCCCGGCCCTGAAGGTGGCAGACATCGGCGTAGCCCTCGGATCCGGCACTGAAGCCGCCAAGCAGGCTTCCGACATGGTGCTGCTCGACGACCGTATCGGCACGCTGTCCACCGCCGTGGAGGAGGGACGTGCGATATTCGAGAACGTCCGGAAGGTCCTGGCCTACCTGATGGCCAGCTGCTTTACCGAAACCATCCTGATTGCTGGAGCCCTTCTGGCCAGGCTTCCCTTGCCCCTGTTGCCGGTCCAGATCCTCTGGATCAACCTGGTGGCCGACACCTTTCCCGCCGTCGGCCTGGCCCTCGGCCGGGGCGAGCCGGATGCCATGCGCTGCCCGCCGCGCCCGCGGCGCGAGCCCGTCCTCAGCCGGGAGATGGCACTGCTGGTCTTCGGCGTCGGCGCCGCGGCCGACGTTCTGCTGTTCGGCGTCTACGCGTGGTACCTGTCCGTTGTTGGAGACCTGGATCGGGCACGGACGCTTCTGTTCGCCGCCGCGGGGGTGAGCTCGCTTCTCTACGCGCTCGTCTTCAAGAGCTTGCGCCGTCCCCTGTTCAGCCTGGTTCCCCCCTTTCAGCCCTGGCTGCCGTTCGGGGTGCTCGCGGGCCTCGCGCTTATGGCCGTCGCGCTCTTTGTCCCGTTTTTTCAAAACCTGTTCCATGTTGTGCCTCTGACGTTGACCGACGGCCTCATCGTGGCCGCGGTGGCCGTCATCAAGCTGGCCGCCGCCGAAGTGGGGAAGAGGAAGATATTTCGCTCACAAGCCTAGCTCTATGTCCGTCCGCACAGCAGCCCGCCATGCGCGCACAGACGGAACGACCGTCCGCCGTGCGTTCTGGCCTCACCGCCCTCGGTGTTCATCGCCTGCTCATGCATATAGGGGCGGGGCTCCTGGGTCTCTTCCTGCCCATTTATCTCTACGGCCTGTTCGGCGGGCGTGTCTGGATGGTGCTCGGATACGGCGCGCTCCATTATCTCCTCGTCGGGCTCTTCCAACCCTGAGGCGCGATGGCCGTGACGCGCATCGGTCTCAAGCGCTGCATGGCGCTGGGGACGTTTTTGTACTTTCTCTTCTTTTGCGCCCTGGCGCTGAAGGGCTGGCTTCCGGTTCCGGTCGTCGGTATCTCGAGCCTGCTCCTCATGGCGACCTGGCACATCCTGTATTGGACGCCGTACCACGTCGAGTTCGCCGAAAGCACCTCGATCCGCAGGCGGGGAGATAGAACATCTTTCCATATCTTGAAGAGTTCATTTTTAGATTCAATCGACGGAAGTCACATTCTCGTGGTAAATTGTTTTACCGATTAATACAGGGTATGTTGCGTGTTACTGACAAGAAGGGGTGACAACCGCCTACCTCAGTAGTATTTTAGTCGTTTTTTGAGGAATCTGGTAAAATATTCGTGAGTTTTGAAGGGTGTGACCTCCCCTTTCCGCCGGAGGCGGATCCGCCTTTGGCGGAAGTCCCATATTATTCGTCAAGGAGGGGAGAACGATCATCATTATGGAATCTAATTTAGGACAACGACCTCGGCCAGCAGTGCTCATCGTGCTTGACGGGTTTGGGATTGCTCCCGACTCGGAGGGGAACGCGATTACGCGGGCCCGTACGCCCGTGTTTAAGAAACTGATTCAGACCTATCCCGTCATGGCGCTCCGGGCGAGCGGGGAAGAGGTGGGGCTGTCTTGGGGGGAAATGGGGAATTCCGAAGTCGGGCACTTGGCGATCGGGGCCGGACGGGTTTATTACCAGACGTTCCCACGCATCAACCGCGACATCGCGGCGGGATCGTTTTTTGAGAACCCCGCACTCGTGCAGGCGTTCGAGCATACAAAGGCGAACGGGAAAGCGGTGCATCTTGTGGGTATGGTGAGTGCGGGGCGCGTGCACTCGATGGACGAGCATTGCCATGCGCTCCTTGAACTTGCGAAGCGTCAGCAGTTCGACCGCGTCTTCGTGCACGCCATCCTCGACGGGCGCGACACGGTGTACAACGTCGGGATCGATTTCGTTCAAACGCTCCAGGCCAAGATCGCGGAGCTTGGCGTCGGGAAAATTGCCTCGCTCTCCGGCCGTTACTATGCCATGGATCGCGACAACCGCTGGGACCGCATCGAGAAGGCCTACAACGCGATGGCGCTCGGCCAGGGGGAAATGGCGACCGATCCCATTGCTGCGATCCAAGAGTCGTACGCGAAGGACGTGTTCGATGAGCAGTTCGTGCCGACCGTGATCCTCGAGAACGGCGCGCCGGTCGCCATCGTGAAGGAAGGTGACAGTGTCATCTTCTTCAACTTTCGTCCGGACCGCATGCGCGAGATCGTCAAGGCATTCGTCTTGCCGGATTTTGACGCGTTCTCCCGACAGACCGTGCACGATCTCTTTCCCGTGACCATGGCGGAATATGAAAAGGGCCTGCCAGTCGAGGTTGCCTTTCCCCCGGAAGCGATCCAGAAGTGCCTGGCCGAAGTCCTGTCGAGTGCCGGGCTGAGGCAGCTTCACATCGCCGAGACCGAGAAGTATGCCCATGTCACGTTTTTTCTGAACGGCACCAAGGAAAACCTGTTTCCCGGGGAAGACCGCGCCATCATTCCGTCCCCCCGCGTTGCCTCCTACGACCAGGCGCCGGAAATGAGCGCCTACGAGCTCGCCGAGCGCGTGGTACAGGAAATCAACGCGGACGCGTACGACTTCATCGTCATGAACTTCGCGAACCCCGACATGGTGAGTCATACAGGTGACCTTCCGGCGAGTGTCAAGGCGATCGAGGCTGTGGACGCGTGCGTCGGAAAGATCGTCGACGCCGCGCTTCGGAAGGACGGCGTGGTGTTTATCACGGCCGACCACGGCAATGCCGAGGAGGTGAAGAACTTGCGCACGGGCTATATCGACAAGGAGCACTCGACGAATCCCGTCCCGTTCTTCGTGATCGGCAAGGCGTTCGAAGGCGTGCCCGCGCCTTCGGGAGAAGTGCCCGAAGGGGACCTGTCGCTCGTGCCACCGATTGGCATGCTGGCGGACGTGACGCCGACGATTTTGAACGTGCTCGGGATCCCCCAGCCTCCCGAGATGACGGGCCAGCCGCTCGTGTAACTCCCGCTATGACCTCCGCGGTTCCCGCTGTCGACATCGCTTCCGTTCTCCGGATCCTCCGCCAGCGTTTCGGCTATCCCGGGGCCATGGAGCTTGGGAATCCCTACCATACCGTCGTCGCGGTCGCGCTGTCCGCTCGGACGCGGGACGACCAGGTGTTGAAGCGTCTTCCGGAATTCTTTAAGGCGTTTCCGACTCCCGAATTTTTGGCTCAAGCCTCCGTTGCAGACATTGAAGCCCGGGTCGACACGCTCGGCACGTACCGTCAGAAAGCGCGAAATCTGAAACGGATGGCCGCGGACATCCGGGACAGGTTTGACGGGCACGTTCCGTCGACGATGGACGAGCTCGTGATCCTCGCGGGCGTCGGCCGCAAGACGGCGAGCGTGGTCCTTGCCTCCTGCTTCGGTCAACCGACCGTCGCCGTCGACACGCACGTGCACCGGGTTACCAACCGCCTCGGATGGGTGCGGACCCGGACGCCGGAGAAGACGGAGCAGACGTTGCTTGGCCTCGTCCCCAAGCGCCTGCAGACGGTCGTCAACCGCGTGTTCGTGAAGTTCGGCCGGGCGATCTGCGTTCCCGGCCGCCCTCGCTGCTGGATGTGTCCCGTCCGTGATCTCTGCCGGTTTCCGGGAAAGGTCCTCGTTTCGCCCCCGCGCGCCAAGGAGATCGGGGAGGCGGCGTTGAGGCGCGAGGGGGAGATTGAGGAAACGAGGCAGGAGGTGGATCGCGGTTTGAGCGCTCATCTTTTAGCTGTTAGCTCCAAAAAACGTTTGTCATCCTGACTGCCTCGGGAAGGATCTACATCGATCGATTAGATCCTTCACTAGGAGTTCGGGATGACATCCGTTAGGCGGGAGGAGGGCCTCCCGCCTATGAAATGTATGCGTTATGGAAAACCCGGATACCCATCTTTCCGCCCGGATCGCGGATGCCGCGCGGCGCTCGCCCGCGTTCGCCCGGTTCGTGCGTTTCGGAGCTTCCCATCTGATTTGGATGATGCTCACTGCAGCCATCCTGGGATTCTGGTTCGGGTACGCATTTGATCCTAGAGAGCGGATTGGTGTCCTCTATTGTTTGGGGATCATACTGCTCGTCGCCTGGGGAATCACGCTCGGTCTTGAATATCTCGTTCGTCGCCCCCGGCCCTTTGAGAGGAGTGCACAGGAGCCGCTCATCCGTATGACATTCAAGACGCCCTCGTTCCCTTCGGGGCACGCGACCGTGTCGTTTGCGATCGCTTCTACCATGTATTTTTTTAATGCGGAATTATTTTTGTGGTTTTTGGCCGCGGCCGTTCTCGTCTCCCTTTCCCGCGTCGCAGTCGGCGTGCATTACCTCTCCGACATCCTGGTTGGAGCCCTGATTGGAAGCATGGTACCGTGGGGGCTCTTGTATCTCGCCTTCTTTGTCTTCCATTGAGTTTAGGACTTCCGTCTTTGGCCTATTTCGTTGTCACAAGCTCCGCTCCTCGACGCCGTACTTGTATAGTACGGCTTACTCCGGTGCTCGCTTGTTCCTAGAACTAGTCTCAAAGCCGTAAGTCCTCAAAAAATATGAAAGCCGTCATCCTCGCCGGAGGTTCCGGTACCCGCCTCTGGCCCATGAGCCGCCGGCAGCGGCCGAAACAGTTTTTCGACGTGATCGGCAGCGAGCCGCTCATTTGCGACGCCTATCGCCGCCTGCTCCAAGTCTTCACTCCCGAGCAGATCCTGTTTTCGACCTCTCCCGGGTTTGACCGCCTCATTCATGAGCACTTTTCTGAGATTCCTTCCGAGCGGATTCTCGTGGAGCCGGAACGGCGCGACACGGGTCCTGCCATGGGCTACGTCGCGGCCCTGCTTGAACTCCAGGATCCGGACGAGCCCATCGTTTTTATCCCTTCCGACCACTACATTGGTGACGACGGAACGTTTCTCCGCTGTCTGTCCGTTGGCGACGCGCTCATTCGGGAAACGGGCAAGCTCCTCGACATTGCCATTCATCCCGCGTTTCCGAGTACAGTCCTCGGCTACACGCGCATCGGCGAGCCGGTTGAGACACGAGAGGGGATCCATGTGTTCCGTTTCGCCGGACATACCGAAAAGCCGTCGCTGGAAAAAGCTACGGCCTACCTGCAGGAGGGGTCGTACCTTTGGCACGCCAACTACTACATGTGGACACCTCGGCGTTTCATGGAGGCCTTTGAATGCTACGCGCCGGACATGGGTCGGACACTCCGTCAGATCCAGGTCGCCGTCCGTGATGGGAGTGCGGACGAGGTAGCCGGCCTATATGCCGCCCTCCCGAAGATTTCGCTCGATTACGCTGTGACCGAAAAGATGGCTGCGGACGACGTCCTGATCCTTCGGGGGGATTTCGGCTGGAGCGACATCGGAGCGTGGGACACGTTGTACGACCGTCTGGCACCGGAGGGGGGGAACGTGACCAAGGGTTCGCCCCTGCTTCTCGACACCGAGGGGTCGCTCGTCTACGCCCCGGCGGGGAAGCGCGTGGCAGTCGTCGGCATGCGTGACACGGTCGTCGTCGACACGGGGGACGTCCTCCTTGTCTGTCCGCGCGACCAGGCGCAGCGCGTGAAGGAAATCGTCTCCCGCCTGGAGGCGGAAGGGGATATGCAAGCCCTATGAAGAAGCATCAATTCATCGCCCTCCTTTTTGGACTGGCTCTGCTCGCCGTCTTCGGCGCGGCGTGGCAGCTCTTTTTGCGCGCCCCGTCGGCGGATGTCCGGCCCGTGACCGTCCAGGTTGAACAGGGGGACGGCGTGAAGCGCGTCAGCGGCCGCCTGAAGGAGACCGGACTCATTTCGAACCGCTTCCTGTTCGAGGCGTATGCGCGTGCCGCGGGAGCCGAGGCCGCCTTCCAGCCCGGCGCGTTTGCGCTGCTGCCAGGAACCAGCTACGCCTCGCTGGTCGATGCCCTCACCCGTCCGCGCGTCTCCGAACTCACCGTCACCGTTCCAGAAGGATATACGCTGGCCCAGATCGGCGCGGTCTTTGAGGAGGCCGGCCTGTTTTCGCAAGACGCCTGGCTGGCCATCGTCGGGGATCCGGCAGTCGACTATCGCGCTGAGACGGAAGCGCGCCGTCCCACGGAATTCTCTGCCGAATTTTCATTCCTCGCTTCCAAGCCGGCATACGTCAGTCTCGAAGGCTACCTGTTTCCCGACACCTATCGCTTTCTTAAGGGAGCGACCCCGGAAGAGGCCGTTGTGAAGATGCTGGCGAACTTCGACCGCAAGCTGACGCCCGAAATGCGCGCGGCCATCAAGGCTTCCGGGCGCTCCGTGCATGAGGTCGTCACACTGGCGTCGATTGTCGAGCGCGAGGTCCGTACGGCGCGCGACCGACCGCTTATCGCCGACCTCTTCTGGCGGCGCCTCGGCATCGGCATGGCCCTGCAGGCGGATTCCACTGTTAATTACCTGACGGGCAAGAAGACGCCCGCCGTTTCCAACGATGACCGCGCTGTCAATTCCTCCTGGAACACCTACATGTACTCAGGCCTTCCTCCCGGACCCATTTCCAATCCGGGCGCGGCGGCGCTTGAAGGGACCGTGTTCCCTGAGACAAACGACGCCTGGTATTTCCTGACTAATGAAACGGGAACCGTCTATTATGCGGAAACCAACGATGCGCACAACCGCAACAAGGACCTCTACCTTCCATAGAGCATCTTTCATTTTTTGGCTCATCAAGGATTATAGTGGCTGCATATCGAGCTTTCCGCAATAGAACAGAATGGCGATACGGTAGTGGGCGAAGCTCCGGAAGCCTCGTGCGCTCGCTTTCACGTATTGAATCTTTGCATTGAGTCCTTCGGTTACG
>JACQWJ010000034.1 GCA_016209325.1 Candidatus Uhrbacteria bacterium | reverse complement strand
TCTTAACCCACAGCCGCCCTGCCGGCGTAGCCGGCAGATCTGTCTGCCCGGCAGACACAAAGCCACCGGACCTTAGTCCGGTGGTTGGTTACTTTCACAACTTATTTTTGTTCTCTCGTCGCAGTGTATTTAAAAGTTATATATCATTGACAAAATATAGAAATTATGCTATACTTAACCGTTAAGAATTGGAGGATTTTGAGCTGTTTTCAGGAGTAATTCTCGTGGAAAATGCTCGGAATCTTCCCTAAAGGTATTCCGCGAGGGGTATTTTTAGGCGGTTCTGAACCAGAGACCGTGTAAGGATCAGAGAGGATTACGCTCAGCCATCCAGGCGAGCGGATAGATGTACGATCAACCCATGGTCCGACAGCGGGCCTTGTGAGGAGGAGAGCGATGAAGAATCGAAATGGTTTTTTTCTGGCATTGGCGCTGCTGTTGGCAGGCTGCGGGAACAATCCGATCGGTGGGGGTGAGGACTCACCCACGCCGCTCGAGGAGACCGCCGCGCCGACCGCAGCTCCCGCAGCCTCGCCCACGCCGGGCGGGGACGACGACGCCACCGACACGGGCGATGACGACTCCAGCCTGGAGGCGTCCAGCCCGACCCCGGTCGAGGCCCAGACGCAGCCCCCCGCCACCGACACGCCCCCGCCGGCCAGCGACCTGGATGGCGACGGGTACTCGGAGGAGCAGGATGACTGCGACGACGGCAATGACGCGGTCTACCCCGGCGCACGCGAGCTCGAGGACGGCCTCGACAACGACTGCGACGGCAAGGTCGACGACGGCACCGACGTCTACGACGACGACCGCGACGGCTACTCCGAAGACGACGGGGACTGTGACGATCGCGAAGACGACGTCTATCCCGGTGCCGAGGAGATCGCCTACGACGACGTCGATCAGGACTGTTCGGGCGAGGACCTGACCGATGTCGACGGCGACGGATACGACAAGGACGAAGGTGACTGCGACGACCGCAACGTCCAGGTCTACCCCGGCGCCACCGAGGCTGGGGACCAGATCGACAACGACTGCGACGGCAAGGTCGACGAGAACCTCGACACCGCGGACGACGACGGCGACGGCAAGTCCGAAGCCAAAGGCGACTGCAACGACGGGGATGACACGATCTACCCCGGCGCCGACGAGGTCGCATACGACGCCATCGACCAGGACTGCTCCGGCTCCGACCTGAACGACGTCGACGAGGACGGGGTGATCGCCAGTAAAGCTGGCGGCTCCGACTGCGACGACCAAGACGCGGACGTCTACCCCGGCGCGGACGAGACCTACAACGACGTTGACGATGACTGCAACGGCACCATCGACGACGGCACCGTCAACTACGACGACGACAGCGACGGTTTCTCCGAGGCGCAGGGCGACTGCGACGACGACGACGCTCTGACCTACCCCGGTGCCAAGGAGACCTGCAACGGCCTCGACGACGACTGCGACGGCATCATCGACGATGGAGCCGAGATCACCTACTACCTGGATGGCGACGCGGATGGCTACGGCCTCTCCGCCTCTTCCACCCAGGCCTG
Source organism: Candidatus Uhrbacteria bacterium (assembly GCA_016209325.1). Taxonomy (GTDB): domain Bacteria; phylum Patescibacteriota; class Patescibacteriia; order UBA9934; family GWF2-40-263; genus UBA10014. The sequence goes on along the minus strand of JACQWJ010000034.1, from coordinate 64,842 downwards.
CGCGCGGCCGACCGGCTATGCCACGAAGGCCGGCGACTGCGACGACGAGGACGCGGCGGTTCACCCCAATGCGTCCGAGACCTGCAACAGCCTCGACGATGACTGCGACAGCAAGATCGACGAGGGCGCACCGACTGCCACCTGGTACGACGACTTCGATCAGGACGGCTACGGCGACAGCGCCACCGCCATCATCGTCTGCGCCCAGCCCGAAGGTTATGTGAGCCAGGGCGGGGACTGCGACGACGCGGATGACAGCGTCCACCCCGGTGCGGTCGAGCTCTGCGATGGCGTCGACAACGACTGCGATTCCGGCGTGGATGAAGGTCTCGAGTGCAACCTGATCGCCTGCGAGGCCGACGGCGACGACCTAGAGGTCACGATCTCGGGCCCGATCAGCAAGACGCTGTTCGGGTACTCCTCCTCCACATCGCTGTCGGGAGCCACGATCGGCCTGCAGCAGTGGGACATCGGGTCGGCGGTTACGACGGCGTTCGAAGGGGACTACCAGGATTACGTCCTGGATACCCGGTCCGATCGGATGACGCCGTTCATCACCACCGCATCTGGTGTCCAGTACTGGGTCCGGTTGGCCGATTACAAGGCCAGCGGGGACTGCGAGATCGTGGACGACGGTTCCGGTGGGCTCGTGCTGGCGACCAAGTAGGTCGATGGTCCGAGTCCTTCCCGCGCGGCTCCGATGCGTGGGAAACCACAACTTTTTCCCGGACATGTTTGAAAGAGCATGTCCGGTTTTCTATTCCAGAGACTGCTGGGGGGCGAATTACGAATTTGTGCGAATAGGCGAATGTGGGTTGGAGCGCGTTGTAGATCCTTCTCACGCCTTAGAGGTTCAGAAAGATGGGTGTTTTTTAACCGGACATGAGTGACTCATCGATAGTGATTATTGACATCAATGATTTCGATGGTCTCGGAACCGCAATACACAAACATAACACGATACGAGCGTGTCAGGCGAAAACTGTAGATCCGCAAACGTTTGGGTTCAAGCACTTCGGTATGAAGGCTTGGATGCCAGGGGTTCTCGCAAAAAAGAGCTGTCTGTTTTCTGAAGGTTTGTTCCAGTCGATGATTTCGAAGAAACGCATGGAGGCGTTTGGAGAGCGGCAGAATCTCCATAGTTAGGAGAACATCCTGGACTCCTTCATGCCTTGTTCTAAGCTTCCCAAAAACTTTTCGTTATACTTGCCGGTCTCACGCAAGCGTTTCAAGACAACGTTGCGGTTCTTGATCGGTGGTTCTTCAAAGGCATCTGCCGCAAAGACGCCGCACAGCAGCTGGTAACGCTTGGCGAGGCGCTTGAGTTGGTGATATTCCATTTTGGGAATGCGGACCATGGAATCCATAGATTGTGATTATCGAATTGGTACAGATGAACACTTAAAACGTAACATATATTCCCTGGATATGGAAGAAACCCAAAATTATTTTTTTAGGTCATTTTCCTTGACGTAATTGGCATTTTCGGCTAAGGTCCCCGGTCCTTTTAAGCAGGGTACCGGTTTGCGTACGTCACGTGGGTTTTGTGGCGTACGGCCGCCGGGACCGTGCTTGAGGGTTTTGTTCTTTGAAAAGAGGCGGGAAATGCGTTCCGTTCTCTTTTTTGGTTGGAAGTGCGGAAGCGGTTGGAAAGTCCACGGAACGGTTTCGTGGCAAACCGGAAAGGTCCGGTTTTAGACTAAGGAGCCGAAGATGAAAAAAAGATGGAAGTTGGTGAATGGTCCTATCACGGGGCTGTTCTTCCTGGTGGCGGGATGCTTTCCCGTGGAGTTGCCTTGCTCAGGGGGGAGTTACCCCTCCGACTACCCGAACGATGAGTGTCCGGAGGCTTCCATACCTCCCGATACGGCACCGTCGGTCACTCCGACCATGGAGCCCTCCCCGGAAGAGACGACGCCGCCGGATGGCACTTCGCCTCCGGTCACCACGTCCACGCCGGATCCAAAGCAGGATGATGACGACGACGGCTACACGGTCACGGAAGGCGACTGCGATGACGCGGACGATGCGGTTCATCCGAGCGCCTACGACGACTGTGACGGCGTTGACAACGACTGCGACGGCGAGATCGACGATGACGTCGAACTCAGCGATCGTTGGGCGGTTTACGCAGATAAGGACGAAGACGGCTTCGGCGACGCTGAGGACGAACAGTTCGTCTGTGACAGCGCAGACGGTTACGTCGACAACTCCGAAGATTGTGACGACACGCTGGCGTCGGTCAATCCCGAAGCCGACGAGGTCTGCAACGGGCAGGACGACGACTGCGACGGGGAGGTCGACGAGGGCAGCTACGAGCCCTTCTACCAGGACCTCGACAGCGACGGCTTCGGCGATCCCGCCAAGCCGGCGGGAACGTGCGCTGCTCCGGACGACTACGTCGACAACGCCGACGACTGCGATGACAGCGACGCTTCGATCAACCCCGATGCCGACGAGATCTGCGACGAAGCGGACAACGACTGCGACGGGGCGGTGGACGAAGGTGTCCTTAGCACCTTCTACCCGGACAACGACGGCGACGGGTACGGCAATTCCGCCAAACCCGCCATCGCCTGCAAGCCTCCGACCGACCTCTACGTGTCGGAAGGCGGTGACTGTGCCGATACCGACCAGGATGTCCATCCCGGAGCGACGGAGACCTGTAACAACCAGGACGACGACTGTGACGGCGAGGCGGATGAGGGTGTGAACAACGCCTACTACTTCGACGGCGACAACGACGGCTACGGCGACCCGACCATCCCGACCCAGGGGTGTGAGCAGGTTGATGGATACGTCGACAACGCCCTCGACTGCGACGACACCCAGGCGTCGGTCAACCCCGAAGCGGCGGAAGCCTGCAATGGGATCGACGATGACTGCGACAGCGAGGTCGACCAAGATCTCGAAACGACGACCTTCTACGTCGACGCGGACGAAGACGGCTTCGGCGATCCAGACGCGGAAACCACCGAGGCCTGTCGTGCACCGGAAGGGTATGTCGACAACGCCGGCGACTGTGAAGACGCCGACGCCGCGACCTATCCCGGCGCGCCGGAGCAGTGCGACGGCATCGACAACGACTGCGACGAGGTGGTTGACAACGACGTCACGACCTCGAGGTGGTACATGGACGCCGACGGCGACGGGTACGGAACCGGCGAGGGCGTGGAGGACTGCCTCCAGCCGGCTGGCACCGTTCTCCGTTCCGGCGACTGCAACGACGGCAATCCGGCGGTGAATCCCGGCGTCACTGAGGTCTGCAACGAGGCGGACGACGACTGCGACGGTGCGGCGGATGACGGCATCCAGAAGACCCAGTACTACCGCGACGCCGATGTCGACGGGTACGGAGCGGCGGACGGGTCGATCCAGGCCTGTTCCCAGCCCGATGGCTACGTCGGCCACAACGCCGACTGCGATGACTCCAGGTCGAATGTCCATCCGGGAGCACCGGAGGAATGCGATGGATTGGACAACGACTGCGACACCCAGTTTGACGAGGGCGTCAAAACCAACTACTTCGAGGACGTCGACGGAGATGGATACGGGGACGCGGGAAAAGGCATTCAAGCCTGCACCCAGCCCGACGGATACGTCGCCAACAGCCTCGACTGCGACGACACTCGGTCGACCGTTCATCCTGGAGCGGTGGAAGTCTGCAACGGGATTGACGACGACTGCGACGGGGTGGCCGACGACGGCCTGAAGGTCATCTATCACGAGGACCTGGATGGCGACGGCTTTGGCAACGCGGCTGTCTCGACCCAGGCGTGCGCTCAGCCCTCTGGGTACGTCCTCGACAACTCTGACTGCGACGACAGCGACGACCAGACCCATCCGGGGGCAACGGAGGTCTGCGACAATATCGACAACGACTGCAACACCCAGATCGACGACGGGCTTGCCCGTTCGGTCTGGTACCTCGACAGCGACAGTGATGGATACGGGGATTCTGGTGAGGCCACCGAGGCCTGCGCTCAGCCCTCCGGATATGTCTCCGCCGACGACGACTGCGACGACACCGACGCGGCAGTTCACCCGAACGCCCCCGAGCAGTGCAACGGGGCCGACGACGACTGCGACGGAGACATCGATGAAAGTGTCCTCTACCAGACCTGGTACGAGGACATCGACGGCGACGGCTACGGCAACGGTGCGGTCACCAAGGCCGACTGCGTCCAGCCATTCGGCTACGTCACTGTTTCCGGCGACTGCGACGACGGCAACGGGGCCATCTACCCCGGCGCTCTCGAGCAGTGCAACAGCCTCGACGACGATTGCGACGGCGTGGCGGACGACGGCGTCCAGATCGCCTACTACCCAGATGACGACGGTGACCGCTACGGTAAGGCGGGGAGCAGCCCTGCTTACGCATGTAGTCCACCGTCTGGTTACACCAACAACAACACCGACTGCGACGACACGCGCTCGAGTGTCTACCCCGGTGCTACGGAAACGTGCAACGGGCTCGACGACGACTGCGACGGTCAGGCCGACGACGGCGTCAAGACCGCCTACTACACGGATTCAGACGGCGACGGTTACGGCCAGATGGGGAGCAGCCCGACCTACGCCTGTGCTCCGTCTGGAGCCCAGGTCACCAACGACAGAGACTGCGACGACGCCGACGCCGCGGTCTACCCGGGTGCCGCCGAGGCCTGCAACGGGATAGACGACGACTGCGACGGGAGCTCCGATGAGGGGCTCACGTTCAAAAACTACTACCCCGACGCGGACGGCGACGGCTATGGCATGGCGGGCTCAACCCCCGTCTCGGCCTGCGCCCAGCCGAGCGGCAAGGTCACCAACAACACCGACTGCGACGACACGCGGTCGTCCGTCAATCCCAATGCAGCCGAAAGCTGCGACGGGCTGGACAACGACTGCGACGGCTCGGTCGACGAGGGGGTGAAGAAGACCTTCTATCTCGATGCCGACGTTGACGGCTACGGTACCTCCACGACCACGGCCGCCTGCAACAAGCCCTCGGGCTACGCGACGGCGACCGGCGACTGCAACGACGCCAACAACACCGTCTACCCGAACGCCATCGAACGGTGCGGTGATCAGGCCGACACCGACTGCGACGGCGCCATGGACGCGCAGGAGACCGTTTCCTGCCCGTATGTCTACTTCGAGGGGAGCAAAGTCGTGTTCCGGAGCGGGAGTCAGGGGGTCTTCGCCTGCAAGTACGAGACCTCGGGCTATATCTCCGGAAACTGGAAATGCGACCCGGCGGCCACGGCCTACACGACCGCCAACGCCTACGCCACCGGCGACAGCCCTTTCGGGCCGTCTACGCAGCTCCAGAGCGACAACCTCATCCTGTATTCGGGCGGGCTTCTGGCCGTCGACTTCGCGGGTAAGGCGAAGGTGACGGCTTCGGTCTTCACCCTCGTCTCTACCCTGTCCACAACGAGCTCCACGAAGGCGGTCAACATGACCTCCTCCAACGACTGGAGGTACTCGTACTACAACCAGTGGTGCGAGGAGAGCGGCGATCCGCTCTGTGTGGAGGTGGACGACTACGAATATGAGGTGGGGATCAGTTGGTCCGGCTCCGGCCAGGTCATGACGCTTCCGCAATAACGGTCGACTCCAAGACGCGCTTACCCCGCGTCTTTTTTCTTTGGGAAGCGCCTGGTATACTCTCCATGTCTTTTTTCGAGGCGTCCCTATTCTTCGACCCCTTCGCGAAGGGGTCTTACCTCCATTCGTAACGTAACCGTTTTCACGTTTATGCGCACCACTTCCTCCCTGTTCTTTGCCAGTCTGTTCGTCTCTTCACTCCTCGTCGCCGGGGCCGGATGCCAGCCGGAATCGGCTCCCGCGCAACCGTCTTCCGAGGGGACTTCGACCTCGAGTGAAGGCGTTTCCGTCCTGCTGCCGGACGGGGCGTACGCGTTGAATGTGGAGAAGAGCACGCTCGCCTGGGAGGCCAAGAAGACGTTTATTGTCGATTACAAACACAACGGAACGGTGCCTGTGTCCGAGGGAACTCTCACGGTCGAGAATGGTGCGATTATGGGTGGACAATTCACGATCGACATGACAGCGATCAAGGTGCTCGACGCTATAGGCGGCGAACGGCTCTTGAACCACTTGAAGTCCCCCGACTTTTTCGACGTCGCGCAGTATCCGGCCGCCGCCTTCGCGATCACGAAGGTTGACAAGGCTGCCGGGTCCGACGCCTACGACGTCACGGGAGACCTGACGATCAAGGGCATCACGAACGCCATTGCGTTCCCCGCGGCCATCAAGGCCGATGCCCAGCGGCTTACCGCCCACGCCGAGTTCGAGATCGACCGGACCCTCTGGGACGTTCGTTTCGGCTCCGGCAAATTCTTCGAGGACATCGGCGATCAGGCCATCGACGACAAGATCAAGATTGTCTTGGATCTGGAGACGCTGTAATGTGTTTTTTTCTCAGATGATGGCTTGGAAGCGATCTCTACTGCAACTTCCACCATCCAAAAAATCATGCACCACAAACAGCTTCCATATCCCAAACCTTACTCTGACACAGGGGAGAAGCATGAGACGATGTGCATCATTCAAGACGCAGAAGTTCTTTTGAAATAAGAGGGACTTCCTTCGTAAAAAAGCGTTTGACGGTTTTCCAAGGTGATGTGAAAAATAAACGCGGCATCGGATCGTCTTCGGCTTCGGCAAAATACAAGAGGGCTTTTAAGATATGATGAAAGTCGTGCGCCACGGTGGGATACTGATCTGGTAGCCTGCGTAGGATATCCAACAAGGATTCGCAGTGTTGGATATACCAATAGAGGTCATAAAAATCCCGTTTCTTTCCACGTTGACTGATCGCAATAATTTTCATGACAGCGATGTCGCGAATAGAAAGAACTCGGACGTTCCCATAACGTATGAAAGGTTCTCTGGGAATAAAAAATGGATAGGCGATAAAACTGACTTTTGCTCCTAAGAGTGTCCCATACACAGTTGCTTCTTTTGCAATCTGTGTTTCCCACATCGTTGAAGAAAAACGATTGGTCAGACCATTCATGGAAAAATTTTTAGCGGGTGTAAAAAAATCGAGATCAAGAGAGGTACGATGTCCAACTTGAAGAGCGAGGGCAGTGCCACCGGCAAGATACCACTTTGACGTGCTGAGCCATTCTGCCTTCGAAAAAAAATCTAACGCTTTCAACGTCTTATGCGGAAGAGCGTCAAGATGCCACGTTACTTGATTTTTGTGAGTTCTTGCCATAGGGCACGGGTATCCGCATGAAGACTTCGAGACGTCTTTGCGACACCGTGAAGGAGCGTTTTTGGATAGGTTCGCCAAAGCCATCGTACTTCCTTATCAGTTCCGAAATCAAAAATACGTTCAATCACATACCGTGCGTGTTTTTTTGAATCGATCGTCTTTGGGTCTACATCCCAAAAGAGTGTTTGTCTGAACTTCATACAATTTTATTGTATCAAAAATTCTGATGATTTTCAAGAATGCCTTGTGAACAGAGAATAAAAACGGACCACACCTGCGGTCCGTTTTTATTCGATCCTTGAGATGTCGCGTGAGGCGAAGAGGTTGAGGGTCCAGTCCATGGCGATTTCGAATTTCTTTTTGCGCGAGATGAACTTTGTGAGGTACACCGTGCGCCAGAGCCACCAGGCGAGGTGTCCCCAGAAGTGGCGCCCGCCGATTTCCGCGATCGCCATCCACTGGCCGAGCGAGGCTAGGTTTCCCTTGTGACGGTAACGGAAGGTCCGGAGGGGCTTGCCGTGCAGGGCGGCGCAGGCGTTGTCGGCTGCGATCCGGGCCTGTTGGGTCGCGACTTGGGCCAGCCCGGGCAGGGGACGCCCTGTCTTCGCGTCCAGGCAGGCCGCTTGGTCGCCGAGCGCGAATACGTTCTTGTGTCCTATGAGCCGGAGGGAAGTGTCCACGAGGAGCTTCCCCGAAGTGTCCCGTTTCACGTCCGCGTCAAACGCGAGAGGGGTAGGCCTCGTGCCCGCCACCCAGACGACTGTCTTCGAGGGCAGGGGTGTGCCATTCTCGAGCGTCACCCCCTCCGTATCCATGGTTCGAGCGGTCGTGTCGAGACAAACGCGGATCTTTTTTTGTCGCAACACTTCCAGACTTTTGGTTCGGGAGTGGGGCGCAAACTGGGGCAGGAGTTCCGACCCGGCTTGGAGGAGGACGATGTCCACCTCGGGCAAGAGGTCTTCGCGTCGGAAAAACGCCTCCAGCGTGCCGTACACGAACTCGGACAATTCGGCGGCCAGCTCCACGCCCGTCGGTCCTCCGCCGACGATGACGAAGCGCAGGAGCTGCCGGCGCTCCTCAGGATTCGTCGTTTCCGAGGCGGCCTGCTCGAACAGGCGGAGGCAGTGGTTTTTGAGGCGCACCGCGTCGGATAGCGACTTAAGCTGGAGGGCGTGCTCCTCGGTCCCCGGTGTGTCGTAAAAGTTCGTTTCGGACCCGAGAGCGATGATGAGCTCGTCGTAGGGAAGGGAACCCGCGTCCGTTTCCACGATCCGGTCTTCCAGGCGGACCCGTTGGACGCTCCCGATCACCACGTCCCCGACGCAGCAGCGGGCGATTTTGCGCACCGACTCCACGATGTTTGGTGGGGCGATGCTGCCTGTCGCGACCTCGTGCAGCAGGGGCGTGAACAGGAAGTAGTTTTCCCGGTTCACGATGGTCACGCTCACGTCCGTGCGGCCATGGAGCCGCCAGTGAAGGCGACGGTAGGCGTAGATGCCCCCGAATCCGGCGCCAAGGATGACGATACGATGGATGGAAGAGGGTTCAGGTGCGGGCATAGAGATGGATTGGCCGCCATCGTACCCGATGGACGGGTATTTTGGAAGACGTGCGGCATGCTTGTACAGTTCATTTCCCCTTGCCAAACCTCCTCGTTTTCGTTAGGATGACCCCTGTCTATGGAACAGATATCCAAGAAATTCTCTCTTCCTGCGCACAAGGCTGGTGCGGGGTTGGTGCTGCTTGTCGCGGCCATCATCGTCGTTCTTTGGCGCGTTGGACAGCCATCGCCGGCTCCCGTGCCGGGTTCGGCATTCGCGGCCTTGATTGACCGCGGGTTAGATTCTGCAGGGAAGGCCGAACTGGAGCTTCGCATCCAGACCCTCGAGGCTGCCATGCGGGAAGACACCGAGGCGTCCGAGGACATCTCAAACATGCTCCAGTTAGGAAATTTGAAGTATGCCTACGGCGACCTCGCGGGAGCGAAAGAATGGTACGAGCGCATTTTGGCTGACCATCCGCGGGACGCGCCCGCCCTTGAGAATCTCGGCCAGGCACTCTATGAAATGGGTGACGTGACGGGAGCGGAAGCTCGTTGGCGCGCGGCGATCGTCGTCAATTCCTATGAGCCGACCTATCTCAAGTTGGCTGACCTTATTGATGAGCGCCTGCCGGAAAAACGTTCGGAAATCGGTCACATCCTCGAAGAGGCCATCGCGACCCTGGGGCAGACGCCCGGCCTACTCGCCCGTCTCGGAGCCTGGTATGAAGCTCAAGGACTATACGCCCAAGCACTTTCCCATTACGAAATTGCCCTTCAGCTCGATCCGGACGACGCGGCGCTGAAGGTCCGCATCGACGAGGTCCGTCAAGCGATGCAACGCGCGCAAATGTTCTCGTCTTAGGTTTTAATTGTCCTTTCATGCTTCGCGCCTTTTTTCGTTTTGCCGGTTCGGTTCTTGGAATCATAAGCCTCGCGTTCGTGCAGCCCGTCCTGGCGCTCGTCCCGAACGATCCCCTCTTGGAGGATCAATGGTACCTGGAGCGCGTCCATGCCTTTGAAGCGTGGGACCGGACCACGGGTTCCGATGACGTCGTGGTGGCCGTTCTTGATACGGGGCTCGACCTCGACCACGCCGACCTCGTCTCCCACGTTTGGACCAATGGCGGGGAAGTGGCCGGGGACGGGATCGACAACGATGGGAACGGGTTCGTGGACGACGTCTACGGATGGGATTTCGTCGAAGACGATGCCACGCCGTTTCCGAGTCTGACGGGCGAGTTCAACCAGAGCGCCGCCTCCCACGGAACCCTCATTGCCGGAATCGTCGGCGCCGTGGCCGACAACGGCGATGGTATTGCCGGTCTCAACTGGCATGTCCGGATCATGCCGGTGCGCATGCTCGACGACCTCGGGTCCGGCGATTCCGTCATGGCGCGAAAGGCCGTGGATTACGCCGTGGCAAATGGTGCTGATGTCATTAACCTGAGTTTCACGGGATTCGATTTCGATCCTGCGTTTTTGCGATCGATTCAGACCGCCTACGAACTTGGCGTCACGGTCGTGGCGGCGGCGGGCAACGACGGCAACGGCGGCGTGGACTTGAACGAGACCCCCATCTATCCTGCCTGTTTTGTCTCGTCAGAAGGAGCCGACCTTGTCCTTGGTGTGGCGGCGACCGACCGCGAGGACGCCAAGGCCGGGTTTTCCAATTACGGCTCCCAGTGTGTCGATCTGTCCGCGCCTGGCGTCGACGTCATCGGTACCATGTACCAGGACATCTCCCTCCCGGAATTCAAGGGCGCGTACGGGGGCCTGTGGTCCGGCACGTCGATCGCCGCCCCCATGGTGAGCGGTGCTGTCGCCCTGCTCAAGGGAGCGTATCCGTCGCTCCGCCCCGACACGCTCCGGACCGTTCTCCAATTGTCTGTCGATCCCGTGCGCGAGCAGGACCCCGCATTGTCCGGACAGCTCGGCGCTGGGCGGATCCAGCTTGCCCGTGCGCTCGAGATCGGAGCGAGCTTTGCGTCTTTGGTGTCGGGAGGCAACACGTCGTCTATCCGTAGGTCAAGTCTATCGTTTGTCGCGTCTCAAGATGCTGGAGGCATATCGACCGTTCGGCGGCTGGATGTGACAGGTCATGTGCTGAACGAGTTTTCCCCCTACGCGCCCGGGTTTTCTGGGGGTGTGCGCGTTGCCATGGGGGATGTCGATGGGGATGGGGTCGATGAGATCGTGACAGGTGCCGGCCCCGGGGGCGGGCCGCACGTGCGTGTATTCGAGGCGGATGGTACGCTCCATTCCCAGTTTTTCGCCTACGGCCAGGACAAGCGGCAGGGCGTGTTTGTCGCTTCCGGAGATGTCGACGGGGACAGGGTCGATGAGATTATTGTTTCCCCCGATCAAGGAGGAGGCGGAGAGGTTCGTATCTTTGCCGCGGATGGAACGCAGCTGTTTTCCTTCTTTCCGTTTGACCGCGTTTCTCAGGCCATACGCGTCGCCTTGGGCGACCTCGACGGGGACGGCACGGACGAACTCGTTGCAGCTCTCGGAGTTGGCGGGAAACCGCGCATTCGGCTGTTTGAGGGGAATGGAACCTTCCTCCGCGAGTTTGACGCCTATCATCCTTCCTTTCAAGGAGGGGTTGCCATCGCTATGGGCGACCTCGACGGGGACGGGGTCGATGAGATCGTGACAGGTGCCGGCCCCGGTGGAGGACCCCACGTGCGGGTGTTTGAGGCGGACGGGACGCTGCGCACCCAGTTTTTCTCTTACGCCCAGACCTTCCGTGGGGGCGTGCGCGTTGCCGCGGGCGACCTCGACGGGGACGGGGTCGATGAGATCGTGACAGGTGCCGGCCCCGGAGGTGGGCCGCATGTGCAGGTGTTCGACGGATCCGGTCAGGCGCGCGCGCGTTTTTTCGCCTTTGACACGAACGCACGTTTCGGATTGGAGCTCGGAATCTGGTGATGTCTGTTTGATTTTTCCGTCTTCGACTCGTATCATGGCTGCATTGTATGTCTGACAAGCCGTTTGAAAAAAAGAATGTTCTCGTGACCGGAGGCGCCGGCTTTATCGGTTCGCATCTGTGCGAGCGGTTGCTTCGGGATGGAGTGCACGTCATATGTCTCGACAATTTTTCCACCTCGAGCATTCGGAACATCGAGCCCCTTCTGTCTTATCCGGACTTCCACTTCTTGCGCCTCGATGCCAACCTCCCTCTTGATCTCGAGAAGATCGCCGAGCTCGAGCCGCTCAAGCTTCCGTTCCAGGGCATCCAGGAGATCTACCATCTAGCCTGTCCCATGGCGATCCAGAAGTTTGATCAGTTCCGGATTCAGATCCTGTTGGCCAACTCATTGGCCAACTACCACATTCTTGAACTCGCCTTGAAGTACCGCTCTAAAGTTCTGCTCTCTTCGAGTGCTGTTGTTTATGGGCCGCGCCGCGAGGGACATGTCCTCCTGCGCGAGGACGCGGAGGGATGCGTCAACCACCTCTCCCCGCGCGGCTGTTACGACGAGGGCCGGCGTTTCTCCGAGACCATGTTCGAGACCTACCGTGCTGTCCACGGAATTGACGCGAAGATTGCGCGCGTCTTCCGTACCTACGGGCCGCGCATGCCCTTGTTTGATGGCCACCTGATTCCTGATTTCGTTTTGAACGCGCTCGAAGGGAAGGACCTCGTCATCTACGGCCATGAGGATTTCCGTACATCGCTCGTGTACGTGGACGACGTGGTGGATGGCCTCATCCGCGTTATGCAGGCGCCCACCGGGACCGGTCCGGTCAACATTGGGAGCGACGCGGACCTGCGCATGGCGGACATTGCTCAGCGTGTGATCGACCTGACGGGGTCTTCCTCTCGCGTCGTATTTCAGGAAGGCCTCCTCTTCCTCAGTGAGCTTGGCCTGCCAGATACGGGCAAGGCCAGGGAGCTCGGGTGGCTCCCCCTCACCCGCCTGGAAGATGGGCTCCAAAAGACCATCGATGACATTCGTGCGACGAAAATTCTTTCGCGTCCTCTGTAACCATCGTCGGTTTCCCGCGTATGCAGGTCGTTGCCGTCATTCCCGCCTACAATGAGAAGAAGGCTGTGCGAGACGTCGCCCGGGCTGCCGCTCCGTTCGTCCAATGCGTCATCGTCGTCGACGACGGTTCGACCGATCGGACGTCCGAAGCCGCCCGAGAAGCGGGTGCCCGGGTGGTGCACCATGCTCTGAATCGGGGACTGGGAGCGGCGCTCGGAACCGGATTCGCCGCCGCGCTCGCACTTGGCGCAGATGCAGTCGTCACGCTCGACGCCGACGGGCAGCACGACCCCTCCGAGATCCCCCTCTTTCTCGCAGCCCTCTCCGGCGGCGCAGACCTCGTCGTCGGCTCTCGTATGCGTACTGGCCTCGTGGGCATGCCCCTTCATCGTAAGGCGGCCACCCTCGTCGGCAACCTCGCGACGCTTCTCCTGTTCGGCGCCTGGGTGACCGACAGCCAGTCGGGCTACCGCGCCCTGTCCCGCCGCGCCCTCGAGCGGATCGACATCCGCACGAACCGCATGGAGGTTTCCTCGGAACTCATCCATGAGACCCGCGTCAAAGGGCTTGTCTACACCGAAGTTTCCATTCGTGCTATTTATACCGACTATTCGTTGTCCAAGGGTCAGAGTTTCACGGTCGGCGTTCGAACACTCATGAAGCTGATCCTGCGTCGGCTCGTCCCCTGTTATCTCCCCCTATGTCCCTCATTCAGATTCTTCTCGCCGTCCTGGCTGCCGTTGCCCTCGTACGCACCTGGAAGCAGTTTTCGGATGGGCACGTGACGCGTCGCGAGCTCGCGTTTTGGGGCGGGTTTTGGCTCCTCGCGGGACTCGCCGCCCTGTGGCCGAAGACCACCGATGTGGCCGCGCGCCTGCTCGGCGTGGGCCGGGGTGCGGACCTCGCCATTTACCTGTCTCTCATCCTCCTATTTTACCTGGTATTCCGGCTGTTCGTGAAACTCGAACAGGTCGAGCGGGACATCACGAAGCTCGTCCGCCTCCTCGCGCTTCGCGATGCGAACGAGCAATCGGAATCGTCTAAGACCGTTTCTGACGTCTCCCCATGAAAGTCGCCCATGTCGTCTGCACGTATCCTCCGTATCGCGGCGGCATGGGCGCGGTGGCTTTTGAGTACGTGGAGCGCCTGCGCGCCCGCGGCCACCATGCCCACGCCTTCGTGCCCCGCTACGTGGGAACGGTTCCGGACGACCCGGCCTACGTCCACCGCCTGCCCTCACCTCTCCATTGGGGGAACGCTGGCGTCCTTCCCTCGCTCGTCTCCCGCCTGGCGGGATTTGACCTGGTCCATCTCCACTATCCGTTCTTCGGAGGCGCGGAGCCCGTCATCATGCGCAAGGCGCTCCGCTCCTCCCAGCCGCTCGTCATGACGTACCACATGGACACGGCCGCGGGGCGGGGATTTAAGCACGCGGTTTTCGACGTCCACCGCCGCGTCCTGTTTCCCTGGATCGTCCAGCGCGTCGACCGTGTGCTCGTCAGTTCCCTGGATTACGCCGAGTCCAGCGCGCTCAGCGGGTTTCCCACTGTCTTCGGTAAGCTCACCGAGCTGCCGTTCGGGGTCGACCTGGAGCACTTCCATCCGGGTCGCGAGGAAGCCCGACGTCGGGAGCTTGGCATCCCCCCTGACGCGCCCGTGCTCCTGTTCGTGGGCGGCATGGACCGTGCCCACGCTTTCAAGGGCGTGCCCGTTCTCATCGAGGCGCTTGCCGACCTCGCACATCGGTCGTGGCATGCCGTGTTGGTCGGGGACGGTGATCTGCGTGCCAATTTCGAAACCCAGACCGCGGTTCAGGGTTCGCGTCTGCATTTTTTGGGCGACGTTTCCGAACAGGATAAACCTGCGCTGTACCGCATGGCGGATTTTCATGTGTTTCCCTCCACGGACCGTTCCGAAGCGTTCGGTATGGTGGTGCTTGAGGCGGCGGCGAGTGGTCTCCCGACCATTGCTTCCGCCTTGCCTGGCGTTCGCACGCTCGTCGAGGAGGGAGAAACCGGCCTGCTCGTGCCGCCCGGCGACGCGGCGGCGCTTGCCCAAGCCATCTTGCGCCTCGCGAGCGACGGGGAATGTTGCCGACGCATGGGACGCGCCGCCCGGCAGCGGGCCGAACGACACTTCGCTTGGGATCCCCTTATAGATAAGCTTGAGGCTGTGTATGACACGTGTCTCGGCCAACGCCGTATATGCGTATCTGCTTGATCTCCAACCTGTATCCTCCTGTCAGTCGTGGAGGGGCCGAGCGCGTGGCTCAGCGTATTGCCCAGGAACTGCATGCCCGCGGGCATCGGGTATCCATCGTGTCGACGATGCCGCCAACTGACCCGGCCACCCGTCGACCGCTGTTGCGTGAAGCCTCCATAGAACGGGTGTATCGCTTTGCTCCTCACAATCTTTATTATTTGTTGGACGACCATCGGTTTCCGTATCCGCTGCGGGCCGTCTGGCACCTTGTGGATTTGTGTTCCGCTTCCTCCGAGCGCTGCGTGGAGGAGGTCTTACGTCAAGAGAAACCGGATATCGTGCTGACCCACAACCTCAAGGGAATTGGTCTTCGCGTTCCGCAGGCTGCTCGTACGCTTGGGATTCCCTGGATCCACACCGTGCATGACGTTCAACTCTCCGTCCCCAGTGGCTTGCTTCTGCACGGACACAGGGACCATCTCGTGTCTATCGCGTTCAGGAACCTGTACGGGATGGCGGTTCGGAAGGCCATGGGTCCTCCAAACGCGGTGATTTCTCCTTCCCAATTTTTGGCGGATTTTTATAGACAACAGAATTTTTTTCGGAATGTTCCCGTGCACATTCTTCCGAATCCTGCGCCGAGCTGGGATGCTCGTTCTCGTCGTCCCGTTCGTTTTCCGGGTCCTTTACGTCTCTTAATGGCCGGACAACTTGAGCGTCACAAGGGAGTGAACGAGCTCATAGACGCTGTCCGCCGTCTATCGATCCCGTTCGAGCTGCACATGGCCGGGGAGGGGACGCTGGTCGATTTCGTGCGCGACCTCGGACGGGAGGACCGTCGCATCGTCTACCACGGCTTCGTTTCCATGGAAGGCCTGCGACGTCTGTTTGCCATTATGGACGCGACCGTCGTTCCTTCGGTCTGCGCGGAAAATTCCCCCACCGTCATTTACGAGAGTTTCCAGGCCGGTGTCCCTGTCATCGCTTCCAAAATCGGCGGCGTAGGAGAGCTCATTCGGGAAGGGAAGAACGGCCTCTTAGTGGAACTCGGTGACGTTGCTGTATGGACCGCGGCCATCGAATCCTTTGATGGGCAGAAGGATATGTTTTGGGCCAGGGGTCCAGAGATTACGGCTTCGGTCGAATCGTATAGCCTCCCGCATTACGTTGACACGCTGGAAGAGATTATTCGGGGCGTTCTCGGACGTACGTGAACACGTATACGTCCCCGTCGCCGACGCTCCACCAGTCGTCGGCGTTTGTTTTTGCGGTTTCCATGATGCGATCGGCTTGCCACCAGTAGCGGTTGACGACGAAGTAGACGAGGTCGGTACCAGCCAGGTTCATGGCTTCGGCGGCGGTCGTTGGATCCGGATGCTCGTTCATCGCGAGGAAAATTCGGTAGAGAGGCCCCCCGGTCGGGATGGGATAGAAAAACAGGTCGTCGTAGTAATGTGCGAAACCGAATTCGCGGATCGCTGCCGCCGAGACGGTCTGGTTGGCGAGCGCCACGTAGGGTGTTCCTGCGGCCTCCGCATCGATCGAGCGCACGGCGTCGACGTCGCTCTGGCCCATGGTGTAGCCGTGACTTGTGGCGTAGGCGTCCTGGCGTGGATATGTCAGGTAGAAATTTGCCGTGGCCAGAGCCGCGAACAGTGCGACGACGCAGGTGTGGAGTACAAGGGGTTTCGTTTCAAGCCGTCGGCGTACAGCTTCGAACCCGAAGAGGAGTGGCGGAATCAGGAAGAAGAGGCAGAGCGGAACCAGTCGGTCCGCGTAAGCCGACTGTTCGTACCCGATGAGGAAATCGAATCGGAGTGTTCCTTTTACGAGCAGAAAATTGACCAGCAGAGCGAACGCTGTCAAGACGTATGCGTCCAGACCACGACCGAGGCGACGACGGAAAGCGATCCAGCCTGCCGTGGCTCCGAGGATAAGCAGCCATGTTCGATTCCGGGCGAAGAGATAAACGGCGTCGGCCAGGGGGTCAAAGCGGGTTTCAAGGGGTGCCTGCCAACTGAGTGTTTCCAAGAAACGTCCGGGCAGGAGGCCACTCGGATCAAACTGAACAGCACTTCCCGACAGTTTGGCGTTGAGGAGAAAGGAGAGAGGCAGGGCGACGCATCCACCGAGAACAACAAGCCATTGTCCGATTTGCATGCCGCGCGGAAATCGTTTCCGTAGCCGCTTATCCTCGCCCACCATGAGGAGACAGAACAGGCCGATCGGAATGCCTGCAAGGGGATGAATGAGAAGTGTCGCGCCCGTGCCAAGGAGAACGGGCCAAAGAGGCCAAGCTCTTCCTTCGCGCAGGCGGGGCAGGGCTACGAGAAGGGTCAGACACGTCCAGAGGTTGGCCAGGCCTTGAGGGGTTGTGGAAATGAATGCGTCCAAGGGAAAGAGAAACAGCACGAGCAGCGACGCGGCTCCGGCACGTCTGCTTCCGAGGAGTCGCGTGGCCGCTGCATACCAGATGAGGGGAAGAAAGAGAACCGTGAGGAGGGGGACGAGAAAACGATCCGTTGCGTCAATGGGTAATGCGAAGGTGTGATGGAGAAACAAGACGACGGCGTACTGACCCACGTAGTACAACGGTTTTGGCGTGATGGTTCCATGGGCGGCGATGTGCCGTTCCGTGGCTTGGTGGATGAACGGGTCGAATCCGTATCCGAGGGGAAAGACCGCGAGCGCGAGCGCGATCACGACCCCGAGCAGGCAGGCCGCGAGCGGTAGGGAAGCGACGCGTCCCTTTCCGCGCAGTAGGAGCGCGCCCGTCAGCGCGGCGCTTCCGGCAAAGGCGGCCAAGATAGCTGCTGTTGGGATGCGTTCCCACAGGGAACGTGTTGCTTCTTCTGTGGCGTGAGGGAGGACGAGGAGGAGGGTCACGAGAAGGAGGACAACCGCGCACGCGGCGCTTCCCCATACGCCGATCGGAATCGTTCGTATACGAGCGATGACGCTTTTTGCTCCGGCATCTGTTTTCGTATCTTGCGTGTTCCTTCCCACACACCAAGCGGCAGCTGTGAAAAGGAGCATGACGCCCACAGCAACAGGTCGTGTGAAGGCGAAGAAGTAGTAGACCAGGCTTCCCACGATCGCGATACCCGACAGCAGGATCCAAACACCTGTGATCCGCCGCATTCCCCGCGACCATCCGGGCATCGCCCGCGCGCCAAGGTCTTCTCCAAACACAAGACTCCAAACGACAAGCAGAAGCATGCCCAGGAAGGGCGAGCGCCATAAAAGCGCATTCAGGAGGAAGACCGCTAGAATAATCGCGCCGCGTATGGTAAATTTGGCTGACATTCCCTCGGTGCGCATAGGTACCCGTATTTTAGCACGCTGAACCCGTTTTCCTGTGATGAAGAAATTGTGGAGGCGCTCCCAGCGGGATCCGGCCCGGCTGTATCCTCACGACCTTGTCCTGCGGCGCACCCTGCTTCCCCTGTTTCCCGCCTGGGTCCGCCCCAACCATCTCACGATTCTGCGTTTCCTCCTGGCGCCGTTTGTGCTCTGGTTTCTCATGGAGGAACGCTACGCGGTCGGTGTTCCCTTGTTTTTCGTGACGGCCCTCACGGACGCCCTCGACGGTTCCCTGGCGCGCGTGCGGGGACAGATTACCCCATGGGGCACCTTTTACGATCCCGTTGCCGACAAGCTTCTCATCGGCTCGGTCGTCCTGCTCACGGTGACCAAGCATCTTGGGTGGGGATTTGCGCTGCTCATCATCTCGATGGAGCTTCTTATCGTGCTGGGCGGCGTGTTCAACCGCCGGCGCGGACGTCCCTTGTCGGCCAATGCGTTTGGGAAGACCAAGATGTTTCTTGAAGTCATGGGTGTGCTCGCTCTTCTGTTGTCGGTTTGGTTTGGGATAGACGCTCTTGAATGGGTCTCGATTGGGACTCTGTGTCTGGCGCTCGGTTTCGCGGTTTTGAGTCTCCTCAGCTATGGCATCTGAAACCAGGCGCGACCTCGCCGTCCTGGTCGCGGCAGGCATTCTCTTCGTCTGCGCCTGCCTCGTCCTGTCGGTTCCCGGAGGCCCCTTCGTTTCTCCGGACGAGACCGCGAACGCTTTTTTCGCGGGCACGTTCGCCGAGCACGGACGCTTGTATGCCTTCGAGCCCTTGAACGAGATCCTTGGCGACGTCCTGCATCCGCGTAGCATCCTATCCCTCCACGGCCGCCTGGTCCCCGCCAGCTTTCCCGGCCTCCCCGTCTTGTACGGGCTCGCGGCCCGTCTGCTCGGGATCGGCGCGCTTCCCCTGCTGACCCCCGTCGTCGCGTTTCTTGCTGTGCTCGCCTGGTATGGCATCGTGCGGAAATTGTTTGACCCTCGCGTGGCCCGTTGGGCGGCCCTCCTCCTCTTCGCCCATCCCGCCTGGTGGTATTACGCGGCGCGGTCCCTCATGCACAACGTCCTGTTTACGAGCCTTCTCATCGGAAGCGTCTTTTTCGCTCTCGTTCAGCCGTTTAAAGGCCTTCGCACCCGAGGGATGCGGTTCATCCCGGCTGCGGCAGACCCTGCGCTGGTGGGCATCTGCTTTGGTCTCGCCGTTTTCGTCAGGGCCTCCGAAGCGTTTTGGATGCTGGCCGGGGGTCTCCTCATCCTCGTATGGCTCCATCGCCACGTCGCCAGGCAGGCCGTCGCATGGGCTGTGCTTGGCGCCGTCCTAGCCGTCTCACCTCTGTTTTTCTTCAACCAGGCGTTGTACGGGAGCCCCGTGTCAACCGGTTACACGCTGGTTGCGGAAACGACTGACGAGGCGTCGCAGGCCGCCGTGTCCGCTCCCTTAGGCGGGTCGCGTTCCGTCCGATCCCTCGTGGCCCCGTTCGGGATCCATCCGCGCATCGCGTGGAGCCACCTCCTCGCTTACGGCATCACGCTGTTCTGGTGGATGGCCGTTCTCGCCGTCCCGGGATTTTTCCTCGCCTTTCCCAAACGGTCCGACAAGGGGGCGCGGCGGCAGTGGCGCTGGCTCTATCTCGCCGTGTTTCTGTTCGTCGGGGGATGGCTCGCCCTCCTCTACGGCAGCTGGACGATCCACGACAATCCCGATCCCGCGGCCGTCACGATCGGCAACTCGTACGTACGCTATTGGCTGCCTGCCTTCGTCCTGACGACGCCCTTCGCCGCCTTGGCGATCCTCTGGGTGCGTGATCTCCTGCTCCACCCGCTGGCCCAGCGCGCCTGGGCGGTCGGAGCCTTCCTCGCCGTCTTCGGCCTCGGGGTTCATGGCGCCTTCTTCGCGTCCGCCGACAGCCTCGTTCTCGCCCGTCGCACCCTCGAGGCCGCGGCCAAGACTCGCGACCAGGTCCTCGGCCTGACCGAGCCGGACGCCGTGATCGTCGTCGACCGGGCGGACAAGCTCTTCTTCCCCCACCGCCGCGTCCGCTACCCCCTCCGGGACGAGGCCACCTACGCCCTCCTCCCGAGGATTGCGCTCCGTGCCCCTCTCTACTACTTCGGCATCACTCTCCCCGAAACCGACCTCGCCTACCTGAACGACGACAAGCTGAAGGGGTTGGGACTCGGCATCGAGCTCGTGGGGACGTACGGGGAGGAGTCGCTGTACCGGATGACGTCTTTGGGGCAATAACATTGTTTTTTGTATATGTATATGTCATCCCGAACGTCTCGGAGGGATCTAATAGATGTAGAAATTTGTCGGTCTTGAAAAAGAAAAGAACCCCGCAAGGACGGAACCTTGAAGGGCGCTTTTCGTGGTGATCTAGAAAAAGAATAACAGCCCGGATCTTTTTTGTCAAATAGATAATCGCAGCGTGCGGATGTGAATCCATATGAATTTAAATGGAATGAATTATAGGAATAAACCCAACCACCCCGTCTTGCGACGGGGTGGTAGTTGGTCCCGAGCCATGGTGGACCCAGCGGGACTTGAACCCGCAACTTCCGTTGTCAAAGCGAATGGAGTTGCCAATTACTCCCATGGGCCCCGGATCCGGCCCGGGATGAACGTAAACAAAAAGATCCCCACGCATTTCTGGGGGGAGCTTTTTGTGACAACGGGTATTAAGTCCATGGGACTCCATCCGCTTGCTATTATCAAATCATAAAAAGGTTGTCGTGTCAATGCATCTTCTTATGGAATCGATCATCCAATCGTTTGTCGACGAGCTCAAAGCGAAAGATAGCGTGGTCGGAATCGCCCTCTTCGGTTCTTATGCACGAGGAGAACAGCGTCCCAACAGCGACGTCGATGTGTTGGTTGTCACAACAGAAGGCGTTTGGCGGGATATTGAATTCAGGAATGGGCAGGCCTTTGAGATGGTGTACGCTTCAAAAAAGGACACCCTAGACTTTTATGGAAAGAATCCTAATGATGCTGTGCAGCTCTGGAAAGATGCCAAAATTGTTTACGATCCTCAAGGTGTGATGGAGGAGATCCATCAGTTTGCTCAGGAATTAGAACGAAAGGGCAAAGAACGGCCTGATGCGCAAAAACTGAAGCACTTACGCTTTGACGCTGAGGACAAGATTCGGGCTATTGAATATTTTAAGGACAAGGATCGTCCGACGGCAAATCTCTATCTCCAAATTTTAGACAATGAATTATTGGAGCGTTGCTTTGACGTTCACGCCCGTTGGACTCCGGCTCCCAAGCAACGGTTAAAATATCTTCGTGTCGAACTGAAAGATTTTGGCAATTTATTTGACGAGCTTTATCAGGAGATGGACTTAGACAAACGGATTGAGATTTCCAAACGGATCATTCAGAAATTGTTTTGATTCGTTTTCTGTGACTGTTCGTTTCCGCACCCATCTTCTCCAAGCCCTCATCCTCCTCATTCCCCTCGGAGCCTTCTTTTGGCTTGGCTGGCAGAACCTCGTGTCGAGCGGGACGTTCGTTGTCGACCGGTCCGTCGAGGAGCGCTCGCCGTTCATGGATCGTGTGTTGCCCGAGGCTCGTACCGGGGAGCTGGTTCAAGATGCGGACGGGGACTGGGTTCAGCCTGTCATCGGCGACCCTGTGACGTTCTTCGTTCATCCGCATCGTTCTTTTTCGCGGGTCGATGTTGAGGTTTGGTTTCAGAACGAGGACGTCCCGATCGTTGAGATGGGCGTGCTCGCTCAAGCCTCGGGGGAGGTATACGATTTGAAGCCGCTCCAGAATTTGCTGATCGACCGCTCGTCCTGGCATCGTCTGGAAGAGGATGGTCTATTGCTTCTCCAGCGCGAGCCGACGTACGCGTCTATCGGGGAATTCCTGCGCGACCTTCCCGAGCGCAGCCGCATCGCGACCTACCATTACGGCCTCCGTGCCCCGTTTCGTCTTTCCGACTACCATCCTTCCTCCACCGAACGGACGATCGAGGTTTCCCTCCGCGGATTTCATGAGTTCCAGACCTATATCAAAGATGAGATATTGTGGTTTGGCATCACCTACGTGGACATGAACCGGAAGAACGGCGCGGACCCGGTCGTCGTCACTGTGCTGAACGAATCTGGATCGCCGGTGGCCGAAGTACGGGCGGCGGACGACGGCAACGCGACCGACAACGCCCGTCCCTCCGGGCTTCAGGTCCTTCGTCTGGAAGCTCCCAACTTGCCCGAGGGTGTGTACAAGGTCCAGCTTCGCGCCGAGCATGACGTCTTCTTCCGGCGCTTCACCACCGCGCAGCAGAAGATTGTGTTCGGTAGCACGGTTTACCTGGCCGACGACGTCGGGTATCGCCGGGAGCCGGCGCTGGTTGCATTTTGGACCGAGGCCAAGCGCATCCGCGCGGCGACCACACATGCGGAGTCGCGCCAGACGCTCCGCGTGGGGGAAGACGCGGTCGAGGTCGCGGAGCCGTATCAGGAATATCTCCTCGACGTCTCGACCGGCGGCGTGGCGCGGGGGGAGGCTCCGAAGGGCGACGTCGTCCTGCGCACCGACGGTCATGTGGCTTTCGCGGAGGACCAGTACTTCAATCCCGATCCCGTGCGCCTCCTCGGACACTCCGACCTCGATCGCCTGGGGGTCGATTACGTTATCGCCGATTACCAACCGCCGCACCGAGAAGGGAAGTGGCTCGTGGCGGAAGCGTCGTTTGACGCGGGTCTGTTCGCGGTTGAGAACGGCACCTGGAAGTTCGCCCTTTCCGTTCCGGGAGCAAGTCCGGACGAACCGTTCCTCCTCGGGCGCATCCGTCTCGCGCTGCGCCGCGAGCCGTTGACCTGGAACAAGATGGCTGATGAAATACGGGAACGCCTGGCACCCTGACGTATGTGGACGCAACGGGACCATTTCGATCCCCGCGAAGCCGTGGCCCGCACGGCGTTCTTCGCGTCTCTCGCCTCCCTCGTGACGGCGATCTGCCTGGAATGGGCTTGGCCCGGCTTTGTTTCCAACCACCTTCCGTTTCACGTTTTCTTCCTGCCTCTCCTCGCTTCCGGGGTCTGGTGGGGAGCCCTGCCGTGGCAGACGGACGGTCCCCATGGACGTCCATGGCTGCAGGTAGTTGCAGCGCTCTTTCTGTCCGGCACAGCCGTTGCGGTCGCCTGGAGCCTGCGCGGCGCGTTCGATGGATACGTCCTACTCGTTGCCGGACTCCTCGCCCTGGTTCCGTTTCTTGTCCTGTCGGCATTGCGTTCAGAGTAACGGTCAGTTGTTGGCTTACTCCCTCAGCAAGCACATCGGCAACCTCCCCTACCCCCTCCTTGGATAAGAAGGGGAAACTGATCCGGAACGCGTGTCCCCCTTCCCAAGGGGGACTACCAGGGGGTTGCCGCCGTCCCCCAACCACCAACACCCTAATCCCTAACCCCCTCATCCCTCCACATATGCCCGACTGTCTCTTCTGCAACATAGTTCGAGGCGAGATTCCCTGCCACAAGGTATACGAGGACGAGCGCGTTCTCGCGTTTCTCGACATCCAACCAGTGAACCCGGGACACGTCCTCGTGATTCCCAAAACCCACAGCGCGAACATGGTCCATATGGCGCCCGAGGATCTGCATGCCGTCATGGACGCGGTCCAAAAGATCGCCCCTGCCCTCCTGCGCGCGGTCGGTTTCGAGGGGTTCAACCTCGGCGTCAACACCGGCGCCGCGGCGGGACAGGTCGTGTTCCACACCCACTTCCACGTCATGCCGCGCAGGCCCGGGGACGGCTACGAGCTGTGGCACGGGACGGAGGCGGGAGACCTTGCGGCCATGGCCGAGAAGGTCCGCGGAGCACTGTAATGTATGCTCCATGCCTGGAAACGCTTGTCCACGCAGGTGCGCTTTAGAAATCCCTGGTGGGAATACCGGATCGACCGGTTCCAGCTGAAAAGCGGCAAGCAGGGCGAGTACCACTACATGCATACACTGGGAGGCGTCACCGTCATTCCCGTCACGGATGAGGGACGCATCTTGTGTGTCAGCCAATATCGCTATCTTCTGGACCGCGACAGTCTTGAATTTCCCGGGGGCGGCATCAAGCTGGGACAGGCTCCCGAAGAGGCGGCGCGCGGCGAACTTTCCGAAGAGACGGGGTTCGAGGCCCGGACGCTGCGCCTGATCGGAACCTTCGCCACCGACGCGGGCCTCCTGGACGAGACTGGTTACGTGTTCCTGGGAACCTGCCTGATTCCCAAGCCGGCTGCGGCGGACGAGACCGAGGAGTTCGAGCTCGTTTCCCTCCTTCCGGAGGAAGTTGATAGCCGCATCGCCTCCGGCGGTTTGTTTAACGGATACGCTCTCGCTGCCTGGGCCATTGCCAAGCCGCATGTCTTTGCCTTGCTGGCCGCGGCGCAACCATTGTCGGCTTAACGGCCGCGCGTATAGACATTTCCTTGGAAGGTCCTTGACCTGCACACGCATGTTTTTCCGGCCGATGGTTCGAAGGGGGAGGGGCGTCTGATTTCGGTTCGTATACCCGCGCTGACCGCAGGCGCGGTGCTTGCCGTTCCCGAAGTCTACTTCATCTTTTCGGACGAGCAGGGAAGCGGACGGGGACATGGCGGCCACTTCCACCTCCGCAAGCACGAAACGATGCTTGCCGTAGCCGGAACCGTCGTCGTTACCCTACGTCAGGGGAACATGGAAGAGGTTGTCTCCTTGTCCGACCCCTCGCGAGCGCTGTTGATCCCGCCGGGGGTCTGGCACCGCGCCGCAGTTCCCAAAGGCGCCATTTTGGGCGTCCTCGCGTCGACGGTCCACGACCCCGCCGACACGTTCGAGGAGCCGGTTTCCGATTGACAGGACGCCGTTTGAACCAGTAGAATTCGATCGATTTTTGGCTTAGGCATTCGCAACGACTATGAGAATTCTCGTTACGGGAGGGGCAGGGTTCATGGGGAGCAACTTTATCCGGCATATGCTTGCCCGGCATGCCGATCTTCAGCTCGTCAACTTCGACAAGCTCACCTACGCCGGCAACCTCGAGAACCTCCGGGACGTGGAGGACGACTCCCGTTACGTCTTTGTGCGGGGGGACCTGGCCGACGAGGCCGCGGTCGAGGCCCTGTTCGGCGCGCACGCGTTTGACGCCGTCGTCAACTACGCGGCCGAGACCCACGTCGACCGCTCCATCCTGGATCCCAAGGCGTTCCTCTTTACCGACGTCATCGGGACCTACCACCTGCTTGAGGCGGTAAAGAAGCACGGCGTCGGGAGGATGGTCCAGGTCTCGACCGACGAGGTATTCGGATCCGTCGAGGACGGGACGTTCAACGAGATGAGCCCGTTCGAGCCCAACTCACCGTATTCGGCGAGCAAGGCCGGCGGAGACCATCTGTGCCGGGCGTACGCGCATACGTACGGAACCCCGGTCATCGTGACCCACTCCTGCAACTTCTACGGGCCCTATCAGTATCCGGAAAAGGTCATCCCCCTGTTCATCACCAATCTCCTGGAAGGGAAGAACGTGCCGGTATACGGCGACGGCCAGCAGGTCCGCGAATGGATTTTTACGGAAGACCACTGTCGAGCCATTGAAGCGGTTTTGGAGAAGGGGATTCCCGGCGAGGTGTATAACATCGGGACCGAGGAGCGCCGGCCGAATCTCGAACTTACCCGCCTCCTGCTCGGTCTCTGCGGCCGCGACGCGTCCTTCATCGAGCACGTGAAGGACCGGCCGGGCCACGATCGCCGCTACGCGGTCGACGCGTCCAAGATTCGGCGGGAGCTCGGCTGGGCGCCGGAGGTTTCCCTTGAAGACGGATTGGCAAAGACGGTGGAATGGTATAAGACGCACGAAGCCTGGTGGAAGCCCCTCAAGTCGGGCGCCTATTTGGAATATTATAAAAAACAATACGTCATGCGTTAGTATGAAGGTTCTGATTTTTGGAAACGGATACGTTGGCAAGCGCTGCCAGGCCGCGTGGCCGGATGCGGTCCTATCTGACGTCCGTGTGACCAGTAAGGAGGAGGCGTTGGAAGAAATTCGTCGGCAGCAACCGGACGTCGTTCTGAATGCGGCGGGTGTTAAGGGGAAACCGAATGTTGACTGGTGCGATTCACATCCGTTCGAAACAATGCGCGGGAACGTGCTCATGCCGCTCCTCTTGGCCGACGCCTGCGCCGACGCCGGTGTGTACCTGCTTCACATCGGGTCGGGCTGTATTTTTTACGGCGAGGCCCCCCATCCCGACAAGGCGTGGCGCGAAGATGACTTCGGGAATCCGTCCCCCGTGTATTCCCGAAACAAATGGGCGGCCGACCTGGTCCTGTCGACGCTTCCGAACGTCGGAATCGCCCGTATTCGCATGCCGATCGATTCGATTCCCGGTCCCGGGAATTACATCACCAAGGTCGCTCATTACCCCAAGCTCATGGAGATCGAAAACAGCGTGACGATCCTGGACGACCTGCCAGCCGTGCTCCACGCTCTCCTGGAACGGCGCGCAACGGGCATTTTCCACGCCACCAATCCCGGAACGGTAAAACTTCAGGATCTCATTGCCTTATACGAAGAGTTGGTTGACCCGACGCACACGTGCGAATGGATACGCGAAGAGGACCTTGTTCCGATGGGTCTTGCCAAAAAGCCGCGGTCCAACAACGTTCTGGCCTCAGAGCGCCTCGCTGCCCTCGGCATTGCCATGCGTCCTGTCCATGAGGCGCTCCGTGACACGATGGAAAAGTACGCCCGCGCCAAGCGGCAAGCCGCCGCTTCCGCATCCTAACCGCCTTTCTGCACCCATCTTATGAAAGCCATCATCGCCGCGGGGGGGCACGCGACCAGGTTCCGTCCGCTTACTTGGTCCATGAACAAGCACCTGCTGCCGCTTGCCGGCCAGCCGATGCTTTTCCACCCGATTCGCAACGTCGTGGAAGCGGGCGCGCGCGAAATCGCCATCAACGTCAATCCTGGGGATAAGGAAGTCCGGCAGGTCGTCGGGGACGGCTCGCGCTGGGGAGCGCGCATTACCTACATCGAACAGGAGGGCGGTCCCCGCGGGATCGCGCACGCGGTATATAACGCGCGCGCGTTCTTGGGCGAGGACGAGCCGTTCATCTTCCATTTGGGCGACAACATTTTTCGCAACGGGATCAAGAACATCGTCGAGCGCTTCCGGGCGGAGGTGTTGAACTGTGCCCTGACCCTGTCCCGCGCCACGAACTTGACCGAACTGGGCGTCGCGCAATTCGATCCGGAAGGCAAGCTGGTCGGGGTGATCGAGAAGCCGAAAGAACCGCCGAGCGACCTGGCGGTGGCGGGGGTGTACGTGTACGACAAGTGCTTCTTCGAGGCATTCCAGCACATCCAGCCTTCCCAACGGGGCGAATACGAAATTTCGGACATCCATACCTGGTTGTTGCAGAACCGGTATCGCGTCGGGTACGACGTGGTTGACGGCTGGTGGAAGGATCCGGGCCGTCCCGCCCAGCTTGTGGAAGGAAATGTCCTCGCCATGAACTCCCTTCCCGAAGATCAGTATGTGATCGAGGGGGAAGTCGATCCGTCCGCTTCCATCGAGGGGTTCGTGAAGGTTGAGGCGGGAGCCCGCATCGGGCCGCGCGTCGTCATTCGCGGACCCGTCATTATCGGCAAGGACACGCAGATCAGCCATGCCTTTATCGGGCCGTTCACGACGATCGGTGCCGGGTGTCTCATCGACGGTTCGGAGATCGAACATTCGATCATCCTCGACAGGACCACTATCAAGGACACCCCCCGCATTGACGGTTCGCTGATCGGCCGCAACGCCTCCATCACCTCCCATCTCGCGTCTTCTCCTTCAAGCGGGCATCGTCTGTTCGTCGGCGACAATTCCATGGTCGAGCTTTGAGACCCCATGCCTTCTCCCCAAATTTCTATCGTCATCGTTAATTGGAACGTGCGTGACATCCTCCGGGAAAACCTCGCACGTCTGTTTTCGCTTCCGTGTCGGTACGAGAAGGAGGTCATCGTCATCGACAACGGCTCGCAGGACGGCAGCGCCCGGATGGTGCGCGAGGAGTTTCCGGAGGTCCGTCTGGTCATGAATGACTGGAACGCGGGATTCGCCTATCCGGTAAACCAAGGCCTTCGTCTGTCGACGGGAGAAGTTATTCTTCTTCTCAATCCGGACATGCTGCTTGAGGAAGGTGTCTTGGAGCGTACCTACGACGAGCTCATGGCCCATCCCGACATTGGGATCCTGACAGTCAAACTGACCAATCCAGAAGGAAACCCCATCCGGTCGGTCCGTCGCGATCCCGGCTTCCGGGATCAGTTGGCCATCGTACTCAAGCTGCCGCACCTGTTTCCTGTTGTCGTCAACCGCTACCTGTATGCGGAGTTCGACTACGAGACGTCCCAGAACGTCGAGCAGGTACGGGGATCTTACTTCGCGTTCCGTCGGGAGCTGTTCGAGCGGGTCGGCCCTTTTGATGAGCGCTTCTTCATTTGGTTTGAGGAAGTGGACTACTGCAAGCGCGTCCGCAAGGAGGGCTACCGTGTACGCTACTGCGCGGACGTCGCCTGCCGTGACCTGGTCGGTCAAAGCTTCAAGCAGCACCCCGTGCGCCGCAAGCAGGCCATGCTGACTCGGAGTATGGTTTTCTATTTCTGGAAATGGCATCCGAAGTGGCAGGCGGCAATCCTCGCGACGCTTAGGCCGCTCGCGATTCTGATGGGGGTTGGCGTCGACCTCGCGCGGTTTTTGCGCAAGCGAAAAACGGTATGACGCTCGCCCTGCAGCTCCTGTCCTACAATGGATCCCAGTATCTCCCCGTCCTGTTCGATTCCCTGCGTCGGCAGACCGATCACGACTGGCATCTCGCTGTCCTGGAAAACAGCACGGTTTTTGAGGAGAAGCGAAAATCCTTGGCGTTTTTCGCGTCCTGCCAGGATCTGCCGTTCACGTTTGCCTCCTCGGAAACGAACCTGGGGTTCGCGGGAGGACATCAGCGCTTGTTTGAACAGCATGCAGCCGACATCGTGTTCCTCGTCAATCAGGACGCGATACTTGAGCCGGATTTCATCGTCCGCGTGAGGAGCTATCTCGAAACCCACGCCGACGTCGGAGCGGCGACCGGAAAGATTCTGCGGTGGGATTGGAACAAGGAAGGAAGGCCCGAGACGCAGGCAGTTGTCGATTCGCTCGGACTCGTCCGTTCCGCGACGGGGAAAGTGACCGATTCCGCGACCGGAATGCCCGACCTCCGGGTGGGGCGTGATTCCGTTCCTGTTTTCGGTATTTCCGGATGCTTGCCGTTTTACCGGCGGAGTGCGATTCTGGACGCGAGCCACGACGGCCATCTGTTTGATCCTGCCTACGGATCGTACAAGGAAGACGTGGATCTAGCCTATCGGCTGTTCCGCCGCGGGTGGAAGGCGGTCGTGCTGCCCGAGGCGGTCGCCTACCACCAGCGCTCGTTTCGTCAGTCTCTGCTCCACCGCGGGACTTCTCCCATTTTCGAGCTCTTCTCTTACCGCAACCATTGGTGGAACCTCCTCGTCCATCTGACGCTCAGGGATCTGGTACGGGATGCGTGGGCCGTCGTTCCGTTCGAGCTTGTCAAAGTTGTATTTTATCTGGTTAAGTGTCCCTCTGTTCTCAGGGACGCGTGGAAGCAAACCCGGGCGCGTTGGCCGTCCCTGCTTGCCAAGCGCCGCGCGCTTCGAAAAAAAGACCTGCGGTATGCCCCGTGAGCATTTCGACATCGCCGTCGTCATGGTGTCTTACAACAAGATTCTGGATCTTCCTTCGGTCCAACGCGCCATCGATGCCTCTCCCCTGAGGATCAGTTTCGTATTGGTCGACAATGCCTCGACCGAGCTCGATGCCGCCGTTCTTGCGCATACGCACATGCGGCGTCCCCTCGTCATCCAGCGTGACGGGAACTACGGTATGGGCGCCTCCCTCAACCGGGGCGTGGAGGAAGTTTCGGCCGATTATTATTTCTTTTTGAATCCGGACACCTCCATCGGCGACCTGGCCGTCTTCGACAAGCTGTACGCGTTCATGCGGGCCCACCCGAGGACGGGCATCGCCGCGCCCCGCCTGCGCTACCTCGATGGCCGCCTGCAGGAGACCTGCCGCCGCTTTCCCGCCTGGTTCATGCCCTTCGCGCAGCGTACGAACTGGCTCGGAGCGTTCTCCGCACGCTACGCGCGCCGCTTTCTCATGTGTGATTACGACCACGAGCGACCGCGCATGGTCGACTGGGTGCAGGGCTCGGCCCTCATGATTTCTGCCGACTTGTTTCGCGAGCTCGGGGGATTCGATCGGCGTTTCTTCATGTATTTTGAGGATACCGATCTCTGCCGCCAGTGTTGGGAGCGCTGCCGGCCCGTCTACTACGTCCCCCACGCCGAGATTCTTCATTTGTACGGCAAGGCTTCGGATAAGGAGAAGGGCCTGCTGGCGAATTTTTTCTTCAACCCCATGGCCCGCGCCCACATCGCCAGCTGGATGAAATATGCGCTCAAATGGGCGGGCAAGCGGATATGACCACGCTCCTGCCCAAAGTTGCCGTTCAGTATCTCGCCTATCTCCATCCGGGGGCGGAGAAGGACATCGAGGACTGTTTTTGTTCCCTGGAGCAAGTCTCCTATCCGCATGACCGTTGGCATATCGTGGTGGTCGACAATCCCTACGGGGACGACTGCCGCGCGGAGGAGCTGTTTCGGACGCGTTGGATGCCAAAAGCCCGCCGAACGCTGCCGGAGATGACGTTTGTACGATCTGAAAAAAATACGGGGTTCGCGGGCGGACACGTCGCGGCGCATGAAGCCATCCGTTCCTGGGAGCCGGACTTCCTGTATCTGTTGAACCAGGACACCGTCTGCGATCCCGGTTTTCTGGAGGAGGCCGTACGGGTCGCCGCCTCTGACCCCCGGATCGCCACAGTTCAGTCCCGCGTGATGCTGAAGCAGGAGCCGTTCCTCCTGAATTCCTGCGGCAATTGCCTCCATGTTTTGGGATTCGGTTTTTCCGACGGCTATCGTCGGACGCCGGAAGACGCACGCCGGCATCCACGTCCCCATTTTTTCAACAGCGGCGCCGGGCTTCTCGTCCGGACCGGCGTCTTGGAAGCGGTCGGTGGCCTGTTCGATCCCGCCTACTTCATGTACCACGACGACGTAGACCTCGCTTGGCGGGCGCGTCTGGCGGGATACAGGCACGCCTACGCCGAGGCGTCGGTGATCTATCATCGCTACGAGTTTTCCCGCAGCATCGCGAAATTTTACCTGATGGAGCGCAACCGCCTGGTGACGCACGCGTCCCGCTTGCGGTTACCCACTCTTCTGCTCATGCTCCTTCCACTCCTCGTGATGGAGGGGGGCACGGCGGCATTTGCCTGGAAGTCAGGATGGTTGAAGGAGAAATGTCGGGTGTGGGCCTTTTTTTTCCTTCCCTCCACCTGGTCCTGGATTCGCCGTCTGCGCCGCCAAACCGCGCGCATCCGCCGGGTTCCGGATCGTGAGATTCTCCGCTACATGGTAGGAAGAATCGAAGCCCAGGAAATTGAAAACCCGCTCCTCAAACGAGTCGTCAATCCGTTGATGGTCGCGTACTTCTTTTTGCTGAAAGCAGTCGTGCGATGGTAGACGTTCATTTATTTCGCTTGCTCTTGCCAAAAATTGGATGTCGTGCTAGGTTTGGGGCTCAAACATGTATGAAAACCAGCGTGAAACGCATTTTGGTGGTGGAAGACGACGACTTTATCTTGCGCGCCTATACCGCGGGGTTGGAGCATGCTGGGTATGAGGTCATGACGGTGACGAACGGGGAAGACGGTCTGAAGCAGATGCGCGCCTGGCATCCGGACCTCGTGCTCCTCGACCTCATCATGCCCATCAAGGACGGATTTGAAACGTTGGAAGAGAAACATAAGGATCCGGCTCTGAAAAAGATTCCCACACTGATTCTCTCGAATCTTGGCCAGGACGACGACATCGCGCGCGGTCTCGCGCTCGGCGCCAAGGAGTACTTCATCAAGGCCAACTACTCCCTGCCTGACGTGGTAAAGAAGATTCAGGATACGCTCGACACCTGAGTGTCCCCACAAAACGACTCCTCTCCGGAGTCGTTTTGCATTCCGTTTGTGCGCGTTTTTTGCTATACTGGAACGACTACTCTCTGAGCTTGCCTGTCGGTAGACAGGTGTCGCGCGTTTCGCGCTATGTCCTCACGTTCCTGGGAGGCGGAACGTCGGTTTCTCTTCCTGTGCCTGTTCGCGTTCGGTCTGGCAGACCTGTTCCTGCTGGGATTTTTGGCGCTCGGCTTCTGGCAAGGGTTCGACGTCGCGCTTGCCATGCTGCGCTCCTTGTCCGGTCTCGGCCCGCTTGCCCTTGGAGGTTGTGCTTTGGCTGTGACGGGTCTACTTATCGGAACCGCGCGCTACCGTTCGGCGTTCCTCCAATTCGCCCGTCGCACCCGCGAACTTGAGAAGGAGAAGGGTAGGTGTCAGGCGTTGCTTACGAGTCTTGGCGATGGCGTCGTCGCTACGGACGAAAAAGGGCGCATCATGCTCATGAATCAGGAAGCCGAGATACTCCTCGGTTGGAAGGCAGAGGAAGCACATGGGAAGTCGGGATTGTCCGTTGTGCGTATCGACGACGAGAAAGGGCGTTCGTTAGCGCGTGGACGGCATCCGCTCCGACCGGGAAAAACCGCGCGCGCCAAGACGGTCTTTTCTCTCCTCCCCACGTTTTATCTGCGTCGCAAGGACAGCACACGCTTTCCCATGGTCGCGACCTGTGCCTCGGTGGTCTCCGAAGGGCAGGCCGCGGGCGCGGTGCTCGTGTTCCGCGACATGACACGCGAAAAGGAGGTCGACCGCGCCAAGACTGAGTTCGTCGGTCTTGCCTCCCACCAGCTCCGGACTCCACTCACAGCCGTTCGTTGGTACGCGGACATGTTGCTCGCAGGAATTCCGGGGGCGGTTAACGACAAGCAGCGCGAGTACCTCGATCTCTTGTATCAGAGCAACCAGCGCATGGTCGAGCTCGTGGATGCGTTCCTGCGCGTGTCGCGAATCGACCTTGGGACGCTTGCGTTCAAGCGCGAGCAGGTGGACGTGGTGCGAAGCATGCGCGCCATCCTCCAGGAATGCCGTCCTGTACTCCGTCTGCGTGGTCTACACCTCAAGACGCGTTTTACACCCTCTCTGCCTGTTTTACAGACCGATCAGAAGCTCCTCGAAATCGTGTTCGACAACCTCGTGTCGAACGCCGTGAAGTACACCCCCAAATCTGGCACGGTAACGGTCGTACTCGAGGGCAAGCGGGCAGGAGAGCGCGCCGCCGACCGCGCCGTGCGCCGTGCGAGCGTCTTTCTCACGGTTTCCGACACGGGCTACGGGATCCCGTTCCATCAGCAGAATCAGGTGTTTACCAAACTGTTTCGCGCGGACAACGTTATTGGCAAGGAGACGAGCGGCACAGGACTCGGTTTGTATACGACCAAAGCCATCGTCGACCAGGCCGGGGGCGAAATTTGGTTTCGTTCCGAAGAGGGAAAGGGAACCGCTTTTTACGTCCTCCTGCCCCTGAAGGCTGAACGGTCACCGAAGGGGACTTGATCTCGTCTCTTCGTTCGCGTCCGTTCCGATGCTATAATCTGACTGTTCAACGCCCCTACGACATCCGCTCTATGGGACTTACCCGCGCACAATTGGAGGAAGCCTTGGTGGGAGGAGGAGGCCTCAGCCAGACGCAATTTGAAGAGACGGCCTGCGCACCCGAGGCCGCCCGTCTGGGGCTGGAAGAGGCTCTTGTTCAACGGGGTGTTTTGAAGGATGTCGAACTCGGTCAGCTTATGGCGTGGTGGTACCAGGTTCCCTTTGTCAATTTGGAGCAGACCCACGTTTCCGAGGACATGCGTGGGTTGCTTCCGGAAACCTTTATTCGCAGTCATGGACTCGTCCCTGTTTCTTCCAAGGACGGATCCGTGCTCGTGGCCACGACCGATCCCCGGGATGCTCCCATCCGTTCTCTCCTCGAGAAGTATTTGCGCAAGTCCGTGTCGTTCGCGTACGCCACCTCGCGGGACATCCAAGGGCACATGTCCCTGTTTCGGGAGGACCCCGCCGTGTCGTTTGCTGGCTTGTTTGAGCGGTTCCAGACGGGGGCGCTCGAAGCCGGGGCCGCGACCGTCGAGCTCGTCGCCCTCATGATCGAGTCCGCCTTTCAGGCCGGGGCGTCGGACGTCCACCTCGATCCCGAGGATGCGTACACCGCGATTCGGTATCGCGTCGATGGCCTCTTGCGCGACATGGCGGAGATTCCCCCCGCCCTTCAGGATTCGGTCATTTCCCGTCTCAAAGTTTTGGGGCGGTTGGCCACGGACGAGCATCGGACAGCCCAGGACGGAAAGATCACCTTTGCCTCCTCCTGGGGTCAGGAGATTGAAATCCGTCTATCGATCATTCCGACGACCCATGGCGAGAAAGCCGTCATGCGCCTCCTGACCGACAAGAGCCGCGACTTTTCGCTCTCCGACCTCGGTCTCCATCCCGACGACGCGCAGAAGCTGTCCGACATGCTCCGCCGGTCCTGGGGGATGTTCCTTGTCACGGGTCCCACGGGCTCGGGCAAGTCGACCACCCTCTATGCCGCACTCAAGATTCTGAATCGCCGCGAGGCCAATATTACGACCATTGAAGATCCCGTTGAGTATGACATGGTGGGTGTCAACCAGATCCAGGTGGACGAGCGCGCGGACCTCACCTTCGCCAAAGGTCTGCGCTCCATTGTCCGTCAGGATCCAAACGTGATCATGGTAGGGGAGATCCGCGATACGGAGACCGCGCACATCGCTGTCAACGCGGCCATGACCGGCCATCTCGTCCTGTCCACCTTGCACACGAACGACGCAGCCACGGCCTTTCCCCGTCTGGCGGACATGCAGGTCGATGATTTTCTCATTGCCTCCACGGTCAACGCGATCCTGGCCCAGCGGCTGGTGCGGCGTATCTGTATGAGTTGTATTCAGACGTCTCCTCTCACCCAAACAGAGGTCCATTTACTTGAACGTGTGCCAGAAATTCGCAAAGAACTTTTGGGCCTTGCAGACAAGCGCGACTTGGTCCACGTGCGTCTGTTCAAAGGCAAAGGATGTGGGGTGTGCCACCAGAGTGGTTATCACGGGCGCGTGGGCGTGTTTGAGTTCCTGCGGGTCACGGACGCTGTTCGTACGGCTGTCATGGAGCGTCGGAATGCCGACGACATTCGCGCTGCGGCCCTGAAGGAGGGGATGATTCCCATGCTGTCCGACGGGCTCCGTAAAGCCATGACCGGCCTCACCAGCGTGGAAGAGGTCCTGCGCGCCGTCCGCATATGAACCGCTCGCACGCCGGTCTTGTTCCTGCTTCCCTCAACGAGGGTCGCCTGCGTACACTTCTCCGTTTCGCATGGGGCAGTGCGGGTTCGACGGATACCGTGACACTTACCAAGAACCTGTCGGTCATGCTGGCTGCGGGTTTGACCATTCCCGAAGCGCTCGAGGCTCTCGTAGCCGAGACCGCCGGTCCGTTCAAGCATCGGCTCCGCGCCTGGCATGCTGACGTGCGGTCCGGCCGTCCGTTTGCCGAAGCGATCCGGGACAGCGCCCGCTTGTTCGGTCCTGTGTTCATGAATGCGGTGCGTGTTGGCGAGCAGTCCGGTACCCTGGCCGCGAACCTGACACGCGTCGCCGAGCAGCTCGAGCAGGAGCTACGTCTCCGCAGGAGCGTCCGCGGCGCCATGGCCTATCCGGCGTTCGTCCTCGTCACGACTGGTCTCATCGGTGGGGGTCTCGCAATCTTTGTCCTCCCGAAGCTTGCCCGCGTGTTCCAGTCACTCCGCGTCGAGCTTCCCTGGACCACCCGGCTCCTTATCGCGCTTGCTGACCTCCTGGACCGCTACGGATTTGTTCTCCTTCCGGGCTCCGTCCTCGTGCTTCTGGCGTTCGCGCTGCTTCTTTGTCACCCTCGCGTGCGCCCGCTCGTCGAGCGGGCGCTTTTGCGCGCTCCCCTCCTCGGACGGTTTTTTCACGACGTCAACCGCGCCCGCTTCTGCCGCACCCTTGGCACGCTTCTACAGACCGGTCTACCGCTTCCAGAAGCCCTGACCCTGTCTGAAGACGCCCTGTCAAATGTGATCTACCGTCGTTCCATTTCTCAACTGAGGTCCCGGGTCGAAAGCGGCCAGGGACTGGCTGGTGGATTAGCCTTGTTTCCGCGCCTCTACCCCACGATGATCCAGCGTGCCGTGGCCGTCGGCGAGCGGTCGGCAGGCACGGGCGATTCCCTGACGTATCTCGCCCGGTTTTACGAAGACAAAGTCGCGGTCGAGGCCAAAGCCTTTGCAACACTCGTCGAACCCATCCTCCTCCTCATCATTGGTCTGTCGATTGGGTTTCTCGCCATCTCCATTTTCACTCCTATTTATTCCGTGACTTCCGGTGTTCGTCTCTAGATGACGTCCGCGCGCTCCCGCTTCCCGTGCGTCCGCACAACCGTTCCCGGGTGCGCACGCGTGTGCACCCTGTCTCTATGGTTCATCGCGGATTTACGTTGGTCGAACTCTTGATCGTTATCGCACTCACCGGCCTCCTTCTGGGGGGTGCCGTCGTGTTTGCGTTCAGCGCGTTGCCCGTCCTCCAGTTGGCGGCCGAACGTCAGGCCGTCGAGGATGTGCTCCGTCGCGCGCAGGAACGGACCGTGAACGGCGACCAGGGGGGCGTGTGGGGGGTCCATCTGGAATCTGATCGAGCAACCTTGTTTCAAGGGACAAGTTACGTGGAGCGCGATCTGGATGTGGATGAAGTGCGCGTCTTTCCTTCCTCTGTCCGTGCCTCGGGCCTTTCGGATGTCGTGTTTCAGATCCGTACGGGGGAGACCGCACAGACGGGTACGATCACGCTTACAGTTCCCGATGCAGGACGTTCCGTTTCCCTTGAGGTCAACGCCAACGGTTTGGTCAGCTCGTGAGTATGCGTCAGCACACGTTTCCCGCCGGACAATCGATTTTGGAGGCCGTCTTGGCCATGGCAATCGTGTCCTTGGTGGCCTTGGGGACGTTTACGGCGCTTCTTTTGTCGTTGGATGCCGTGGAGCGAGGACGACTCGAGACGGTCGCGACCGGCTATCTCGAGGAAGGCGTGCAGGCGGCGCGTTCGATTCGCGACCGCGACTGGGGGGAACTCGTGAACGGGACTCACGGCCTCACGACCGCGGTCGGCTATTATGCCTTCCAGGGCGATCCGGAATCGTTGCGCAACGGATCGTACACGCGCACGCTTCTCGTCGAAGACGTCTATCGCACCGACGGATTGGAAGGCGCTATCGCGGAGACGGGCACGTTGGATCCAGGGGCGAAGCAAGTGACGGTCACTCTTGAAACAAGCGAGCCCTTCCAAAACATTCCCCGCCGCTGGGAATCGGTCGTGTACGTCTTCAATTGGTTGATCTCCGCCTGGACGCAGACGACACGCACGGATTTTGAGGCAGGTCGGAGACATGGGACACAGATCCAAAACGCGGAGGGTGGGGAAGTCCTGCTGGAGTCTGCCGATCCCGCCTGGAAGAAGGCCCTCCTTGCGTACACGCTCAATCTGGACGGTGATGGGGATCGCATTGCTGCGGCGGTCGACGCGTCGCAGGATCTCCTGTACGTCCTTTCCACTTCCACTTCGGGAAACGAGTTACAGGCGTTCGACGTGAGCGGCGATTCCGACGCTGCGCCGACCGTCGTGCGCGGAGCGGAATTCGGGGGCATCACGTTTACCGACATGGCCGTGGCAAACGGCTATGCCTACCTTTCTTCCGTCCAGGATGGGGCCGAGGTGACCATCGTCAGTCTGACTTCAATGGTTACGGTCGGCACGTTGGATCTGTCCGGAACCGCGGATGCGTTGGCACTCGCGGTTTCTGAATCGACTCTCGGCATCGTTCGGGCTGCTTCCGGTCAGCCCGAAGTTACGTTTTATGACGTGAGCGATCCTCTTGCGAGTCTCCCGCTTCTTGGGACCACGGAGTTGGGGATAACCCCGACCGACATCGCGTTTTCCCCTACCCATGCCTTTGTGGCCACGACGGCCAACAATGAGGAGATTTCCGTCATCAGCCGTTCCAGCTTCGTGAGGACACGGGCCGTCAACCTGTCGGGGAACGATGATACCCTCAGCTTGGAATGGCGAGATGACCGTCTGTATGTGGGTCGCACCTCGGGAAGTTCACAGGAGTTTGCCATACTCGACGCCTCGGATCCTGACGCGGGCCTTCCGCTTCTCGGCAGCCTTGAGCTCAATGCCTCGGTCCGGGATATCGCGCTTGACCCCGAGACCACCTTTGCGTTTGTCGCGACCTCTTCCGACGCGGGCGAACTGATGGTATTGAATCTCGACCCCTTGGTTCTCGCGTCATCGGGGGATATTTCGGGAACTGATGATGCGCGCAGTATTGCGTTCTCCGGAGGGCGGGCATACGTCGGCGGCCAGGCCAACGCTGCCGACTTGAATGTGTTTGAGGCGGGGCAGGGGGGATGGGATGCTCCCGTGCGCGTCGGGTCCGCCAACAAGAGCGGCACGCACGACGTTCGTTCCGTGTTCGTGGACGGAGCGTATCTGTACATCGGAACGCTTTCTACGAGCAGCGATCGGGAGTTCTTCATCTACGACGTTTCCAACGCGGCTGTTCCTGTCCTGCGCGGATCCTTTGAGATTGGGGGAACGGTTTCGGATATCGTTGTCAGCAACGGGTACGCCTATTTGGCCACGAGTCAGAACACCCGAGAGTTGGACATCATCGATGTCCGTTCTAAAACCGCTCCCGTCCGGGCCGGAAGCTATGATGCCCAAGGGAGCCAGGACGGGTTTTCGGTCGCCTTGTCGGGTACGACCGCGTATCTCGGTCGCCAGACGGGCAGTCCAAACGAACTGTTCGTCCTGAATGTCACGAATCCCGCCGCACCCACCTTGCGCGGCTCACTTGGCTTCAATGGGAACATCAACGATTTGGTTGTGGACAGCTCCTGGCTGTATGCGGCAACCAGCGATGACGCGCGCGAGCTCGCTGTTTTCAATGTGTCGAATCCAGCGGTCCCGGTCCTGACATCCGCAGCCAACGCAAATGGAACGGCAGACGGTCGCGCGCTCGCGAAGAGTGGAAGTCTGGTTCTTGTCGGTCGTGCGGACAGCGCGGACGGGGAACTGCTGTTGGTCAGCGTCCAGAATCCCTCCTCTCCCGTCGTCAGTAGCCAGACCCAAGCGGCCTCCGCTGTGAATGCCGTCGCGTTCCAATCGACGACGTTCGTGTTCGTTGGCTTGGACGCGGACAATGCCGAGGTTCAGCGCTGGGATCTGTCTGTTCCGAGTTCGCCCCTGCTGCGTTCTTCGTTTGACGCTGACGCGGATGCGAACGCCGTCTTTTTCAACGGCACGTACGCGTTTTTGGGAACCGAGCACGACACGCTCGACGCGCAGATCGTCGGGCCTGGACCGGCTGCGACCGGCTACACGCAGGACGGTACCATCACCTCCACTGCCTTTGATGCGGGATATGATGCGACGGACTGGCTGAGCGCCGCTTGGACCGTGTCGGGGACGGGTTCCGTCGAGCTCCGTATCCGAACGGCTGCCACGGAGTCCTCTTTGGCGGACGCGGTCTGGACAGGTCCGGACGGAACTCCAGATACCGCGTATGCTGTTTCAGGTGAAGCCATGCAGTCGGATCCAAACGCGACGGGGAGCCGTTGGATCCAATGGAAAGGCTTCTTGCGGGGGGATGGAACGTCCACGCCGGTTTTGGAGGACGTGACCTTGCGTTTTTCACATTGATGTTTTGGTATGACGCATCCACGTGGGTTTACCCTCGTTGAAACGCTCGTCTCCCTGGCGATTGCGGCGTTTTTAATCACGGTCATGTCCTCGCTTCTGTTCCAGGCCATGATACTCCATGCGCGTATCAAGGCCGTTGCCGCTGTGTCCCACCATGCCCGTCTTGTGGAGGTTCGGCTGACGGATGCTGTACGTCACGCGGCAGGAATCGATTTCGGAGGTTCGCAATTCGACGTCGACCCAGGGGTGTTGTCTTTGACGATGTCCGAGAATATGGAAGATCCGACGATATTTTTTCTGGATGAGGATAACGGAAATCTCTTCGTTATGCAGGCACATGGAGATGCCGTGCGTCTGACCCCGCCCGGCATGATCGTGACGCGCTTTGTTTTTACCAACCTGACAAGTTCCGAAGAGAGCGGTATCATACGCGTGGAATTCACCCTGGAGACGGTCTCGAACACAGGAAGCGTGGATGGCTATGCCGAGTCATTTCAAACCACCATGCGCATTCCCTTGGAAGGGGATGCGAACTGACCGTCGTGGCGCGGCGCTGCTCGTTGGCGTCGTGCTTTTTACGGCGCTGCTCCTCCTTCTTTCCGGGGGCATGGCGCTTGGGGCATGGCAGGCCCTTGAGACCGGACTCGCGGCACGCGGGAGCGGCCATCTCATGTTGGCAGCCGAGAGTTGTGCCGAAGAAGCCATGACGCAGCTGACCCGTGACGCCGCATATGCCGGCGAAACAATGGAAGTCGGCCCCGCCTCCTGCACGATCTCCGTTGCCGGCGTTCCCTGTGGATCCTGTACCATTCGTGTAGAAGCCGCGGAAGGTTCATGGGTGCGCCGACTGGAAGTGGATGCGACCGTTGACGCATCGACGATCGTTATTACGCGTTGGGAGGAAACTCCTTAGTATGCTTCATGTCCCCTTTCATCTTTCCGGTGTCGGTATCGACGTGTCGGATCACCATGTCCGCTTGGCGCGGGTTTCCCGGTGGGGGCGCGTTCGTGCCGTGCGCGAATTGACCCTTCCCGAGGGATGCGTGGAGGATGAACAGGTGCGTGATCCCAAGCACCTCCGGACGTTTTTAGAGAGCGCACTTGCCCGTGGTCCGTTCAGCCGTCGTGCGTTCCCGGCTGTTCTTCTGGTGCCGGAATCGCGTGTGTTTTCATCGCAGGTTTCCTTGTCGGCCGGCGTTGCCCGGGGTGCCTGGCAGGAAGAAGCTCGTCGACGGGCCCAGCAGGACATCCCCTTGTCGTTCACACACGCCCGCGTGTCTTTCGAATCGATGGCGGACAAGTCCGTTGGTCCGCGCGTGACGGCGTATGCTGCCGAAGAAGCGGTGGTCGAAGGACTGCTGGCTGCTGTCGGCCTTCCGTCATTCGCGATGGCGGCGGCCGAGGCAAATACGAAAGCCGTCTGGCGGCTGTGCCGACGTTTTGCCCCCCATGTGCGTCCCGCGCCCAGGGAACTGTTGGGCATCGTCGACGTTGGTCATACGTGGGCCACGATTGCATTTTATGCCGATGGCGGGTCTTGCCTGTTTTCGCGTACGTTTCGCGTCCACCCCCCGTCCACCAAACGGGGGACCGACGCGCTCCTTTCCGGCATCCCCTCCAAGCGCTCGGTGGACATGATCCTTGAAACGATCCAGGATTCGGTGGTATATTTCGAGCCGCGCGGATGGCGCGTTTCCTGTGTGGTCCTGGCCGGCGTCGAAGCCGCACACAAGACCGTGCTGGAAGCGTGTGCCAAAGTGCGCCCCGAACTCCCCATGTTCCCCATCGGGAAGGTCGTCCGCGTTCCCGGACTGTCTCCACGCGAGGTTCATGCCTACGGTGCCGCGCTCGGTGCCGCCTTGCGGGCCGCATGTCCCCGGCGGTTCTCCGCTGATCACACGTTCATCTAAATCCTTCATACGAAGTTTTCCGTTCTATGTTGTCATCTTTCCGTCGCGCCGCCCGTGCCGGTTTCACCCTGATCGAGCTCCTTGTTGTGATCGGCATCATCGCCATCCTGGCGGTGGTCGTGTTCGTCGCCCTGGACCCCGCGACCCGCTTTGAGGACGCCCGCGATACCGTCCGCCAAAGCGACGTCCAGGAAATTCTTTCGGCCGTCAAGATTGACCAGGTCGACAACAGTGGTGCGTATGCCACTGACATCGCTGCCACGACGGCCGGGCAGGTGTACATGATCGGCACCGCCACCACCGGTTGCAATGCCACCTGTGAGACCGCTGTCAGCTCCGCCACGAATTGCGTCGACCTGGCGGAGTTGGTGACGGACGGTTACCTCGCCGAAGTTCCCGTCAGCCCGAACGGCACGGGAACCTGGGGCGCCACCCTCTCCGGCTACACGCTCCAGCGGGACGCGACCGGCATCCTGACGATCCGCGCATGCGAGTCGGAAAACACGGATGAGATCGAAGTCGCTCGTTAGAGCGTCTTCAACACCATGGCGTTCGACGCCCGGCCTCCGTGCCGGGCGTTTGCGTTTTCCCCATGTTCAGCCGTCGTAACGGACGCGGCATGGTATGCTAAAGGGGATTGCCGTCATATTTTGCGCTTTTTGCCTTCATACGTTATGTCGCAACCCCTTTCCGCCACGATGGGATTGGAAAAATGGTTCTTTCTCGCGCTGGCCGCGGCGGTCCTGTTTCTCGCCTGGCAGACAGTCCAGCCGTTTGTCCTGGTCCTCCTGGCGGCCGGTATCGCGGCCATCATGCTGACTCCGCTCCACGTCCGCATGGAGCGCTTGATCAGACATCGGAAGCTCGCGGCGTTCCTGCTCGTGTGCGGGGTCTTCCTGCTCGTCGCCCTGCCCGTCTTCTTCATCCTGCTCCTTATGGTGAAGCAGGCCTCCGAGATCCTCCAAAGCTCGCTTGGCGAGGCGGGCTGGCTGGCCACGTTCGATCCCCGCTCTCATCCCCTGTTCCAAAGCCTGCCTGCGTTCGTCCAGGAACAGGTCCGCGCCTGGGACCTCCACGCCCTGGCCCGCAACCTGGCCCAGTGGATGTTCAGCAATGTTGGGGATCTCTTCTCGAGCACTACCCGTCTGGTCCTGAACACGTTCATCTTCTTCATCGCCCTCTACTACATCCTGGTGGACCGCCAGAAGATGTACGACGAGATTCTCGCCCTCAGTCCGTTCGGGGACGCCATGGACCGCGACATCATCCACCGCATCGTCCTGACCGTGCGCTCGGTGGTGTTCGGCGCGGTCATCCTGGCCTTCGTCCAGGGTGTCTTGGCCGCGATCGGTATGTCCATCTTCGGGGTCCCCGGCGCTCTCATCTGGGGAGCGATCACGGTGGTCGCGGCCCAAGTTCCCTTGTTCGGCGTTGGCCTCGTCATGATCCCTGCGGTTCTCTACCTCTTTTTCACCGGCAGCACCGGCGCCGCCA
The DNA here is from genome assembly GCA_016209325.1 of Candidatus Uhrbacteria bacterium. GTDB lineage: Bacteria > Patescibacteriota > Patescibacteriia > UBA9934 > GWF2-40-263 > UBA10014. Next base: position 21,288 of record JACQWJ010000034.1, on the reverse strand, counting down.
TTGGGCTTCTCATCTGGGCGGCCGTTTTCGTCGGCCTGTCCGACAACGTGCTCGCCCCCTACCTCATCAAGGGCGCGACCCACATGCACGCCTTTCTGGTCCTCATCTTCATCTTCGGCGGCCTCGAGGTCTTCGGCTCGATCGGCATCATCGTCGGTCCCGTCATCCTCGCGGCGTTCCTCGTCGTGATTGAGCTCTACAAGGCGGGCATGTTGCGCGGGGGTTCCGTGCCCCCGCCTCCTCAGGAGTCTTCTTCCACGTAGCCCAGTGGACGCTTGGTCAGGCGCTCAAATAGTTTGTTCTTTTTCGAACGCAATGTGCCTTATCGTGAATACGATATGTCTGATGCTGAGAATATCGAACATACGCAGATCGCCTTGTTCAAGGGCAAACAGATTCGCAAGAAATTCCACCGTGGCGAATGGTGGTTTGTGATTGTGGACGTGATAGGAGTTCTGACGGATTCGTCTCAACCAGATGGGTATTTAAAGGATATGCGTCGTCGCGATCCGGATCTTGCTAAAGGATGGGGGCAAATTTCCACCCCCCTTTTGATTCAGACGCAAGGCGGAATCCAGCGGATCAATTGTGCGGATACTGAAGGAATTTTTCGCATTATCCAATCCATTCCTTCCCCTAAGGCCGAACCGTTCAAGCGATGGCTGGCGAAGGTGGGTTACGAACGTATGCGAGAAATCGAGAATCCTGAATTGGCGACAAAGCGGACACGGATGCTTTACAAACTCAAAGGCTATAGTGAAGATTGGATTGAAAAGCGCATGCGTGGAATGGCTATTCGCGAAGAACTTACCGACGAATGGAAAAATCGCGGGGCAAAGGACCGGCAAGACTACGAGATATTGACTGCCGAGATTTCCAAGGCGACGTTTGGCGTGACGCCCAGCGAATATAAAACATTGAAGGGATTGAGGCGCGAAAATTTACGCGATCACATGGACGATTTCGAGCTGATTTTCAACATGCTTGGCGAACGCGCAACGACCGAGATCCATCGGACGGAAGATTCAAAAGGCATTCCGAAATTGAAAGCGGACGCCAAGGCGGGAGGCGACATCGCCGGAGGGGCCAGGAAGAATCTCGAAGCACGTCTGGGCCGGCCGGTTGTCACCAAGAAAAATTTTTTGACAAAGCCGCAGAAGAAAAAACGTCTGAAGGATGCGTTATAAAATTGGGATTTTACCTATCTTCCCGAAACGAACTTCCTGTATTCCTTCTGAGAAGTCTTGAGAAAGAGCTCGATGGCTTCGATGGTCTTGTCTTCGGTGATGAGGAGGTACAGGACGTGCCACCTTCCGACCCTGAGCCGGTAGGCGGGGTACGTTACGCCGGCGATCTTTCTTACATGCGGCGAGGCGAATGGATCCGCTGCCAGCCGTTCCAACGCTTCGATGACGGTTCTTTGGGTTTCCTGGTCGATATCCGTAAACGTCCGCTCAAATCATTTTCGAAAGACGATCCGATACATACGCTAGAGCGCGTATTTCTTCTTGAGTCGAGCGAGGCTTACGGTTGCCTCTTTCCGCGTCGCCTTGTACGCCCGGATGAACCGTTCCCGTTCTTCCCCCGCATCCGCGATATATTCACGCAGGGCAGATCGTACGAGTTCGCTTCTGTTCTGCTGGGTGCTTGTCGCGAGGGCGTCGATCGCCTTCGTGAGCATCCTGGGTAGTGATACGGACATGATGGTAGATGCGGGAGGCATAGATATGAAATGTTATTAACTATTATGACCGTATCCTTACTTGTCCGTCAATGTTTCGTTTTTATGTCTTCATGCGGACTTCAGTCATGCCATGATTCCGTTGACTTCCAGTCGATTTGGGGACTAACAATATATTATGTTTGACATTTATGACAAAATGTGGTACAATTTAACAGTTCTCTTGAGCTAGTTGAAAATCGCGTCTTGCTTATTTTTTGGCTAAAGTAAGCCAGGATGCGGTTTTCAACACGGGGAGTAGTTTTCGTCCGCAGATTCGTGGACAAGAATGAAACCAAATAGAGAAGGAGACTGACCATGTCGAAAGACGTGCTCGGCGCTGATGGTCTGGCCGCCCTGGCTGGACCGATGAAGGATTTCTACGAGAAGCTTGCTGGCGCCAACGGACTGGAGTGGTTCGTGGCGTTCAAGAAGTTTCTCCGCAGAGAAAACCCCTGGTCAACGGAAGTCCGTTGGCACTTGATCGACAACAACACCATCGAGGTCAACCTCGACGCGCAGGTGAAACTGCCCTTCGAGGGAGCTGAGGTGGCTTGGCCGACTAAGGTGGACCCCATCGTCAAGACAGTCAGTGGATAAGTGGTTGGGGAAATCAGGCGTACCAGTCCGTTCTTGGTGGCAAGTTCCAGGACAGGCGGGTAGGCCCGATTTTTTTTGGTTTAACCTTCTCTTGGGAAGTGGACCTCGTGAGGTGTGAGGTAGTGGAGACTCTGGTGGAGGCGTTCGTGGTTGTAGAAGCGGAAGTAGGCGGAGAGGCCCGTCCTCGCTTCCTCCACGGTCTCGTAGTGCTTCAGGTAGACCTCCTCGTATTTGACGGTTCGCCACAGTCGCTCGACGAAGATGTTGTCGAGGGCCCGACCGCGCCCATCCATACTGAGGCGGACACCGCGCGTCTCCCAGATGGCAATGTAGTCGGCGCTTGTGAACTGAACGCCCTGGTCGCTGTTGAAGATCTCCGGTACGCCGTACATCGCAATTGCTTCCTCTGCTGCCTCGATACAGAAGCCGGCTTCCATCGTGGTTGAGACCCGCCAGGCGAGAACCAGGCGGGAGTACCAGTCGATCACGGCCACGAGGTAGACGAAGCCATGGGAGAGGCGGATGTAGGTGATGTCTGTGCTCCAGACCTGATTGGGTCGTTCGATCTTCACGCCTCGCAGGAGATAGGGGTAAATCGGATGTTTGGCCGTATTTCGGCTTAAGTTCGGCTTGGGATAGATGGCTTCGAGTCCCATCTGACCCATGAGGCGCTGAATACACTTGCGATTCACGTTCTCCTTCCGACGTTTGGAAATCTCTCGAGCCAGACGTCGGGAGCCGTAGTATGGGCGCTCAGTGTACAGTTGGTCGATCTCCTCCATGAGGGCGAGATCGCACTTCGAGGGTCCCGCCGGACGGTAGTAGGCGGAGGCGCGAGAGACGCCGAGAAGCTCGGTTTGGCGAGAGAGGGGCAGATCCGGATGGTCTCGCTCAAGGAGTGCCACCCGATCCCGGACGGTGAGGCCCTGCTCACGACTCAAGGAGTCCCATCTTTTTTTTAAGCCAGTCGATCTCGATTTTGAGTCGGCCGATCTCCTGGTAGAGGGAGGACGTGAGTTCCTCCTGTTCTTTTTTGGTTTGCTTGGTCTTCTCCGTAAAGCCGTCCTGGATGGCAAGCAGGGCTTGTCTCTTCCAGTTTTTGATCTTCAGCGTGTGCACGCCGTAGAGGCTTGAGAGCTCAGCCATCGTCTTTTGTTCTCGGAGAGCATCAAGGACGATCTTCGCTTTGAGGACGGGTGGATGTCCCTTGGGGACGGTTTCGCTCATAGGGGATGCGAGGGGAAATGCGTGTCTAAATTTTGGGGTCCATTATAGACCTCGCCCGTCAAGAAGGGCTGGGTCCGGGTTCAACGGCGGGGCGACAAGCTCTTCGTCAACGGGCGGGAAGTTCTCCTGCACCTCGACGAGGCCCAGAAGGGGACCGGTTCCATCCTCGGCCATGACCTCCGTGGTCGGATGGAGGGACTGGATGCCCTCCATCCCAACATTCTGGATGCCTTGATGGAGAATGTCCATCTCATCCCGGATGTCTGGAAGAAGGATGCCGCGGGCAACACCCGCTACATCTTTTTCTGGGCCGTTGGCTTCAGCGGCTCCAGCGGGAACCTGTACGTCCGCTGCCTGTACTGGAGCGACGGTCGGTGGTGCGTGGACTGCTACTATCTCGTCAGCAGGTGGAGCTCCAGCGTCCCGTCCGCGATCCTCGCGAGTTAGTTTTTGGGCCTTGGAACATTGGACCTTCTGTCCTTTGGACCTTGGCCCTTTGCCCTTTTTCTTTCCGTTCTTGCAGGACTTTCCACGATTTCTTCGTGTGCGAGGTCCTGTTTTCGTTTTGAACGTTTTTTTGTATCATGGCGGTTAGGCAAGGCGAATATGCGAGAGGCTATGGCTTTTTGCTGCCAAGCTCGATTTTTCTGGGCCCAGAATATTTCATGCTACGGTTTGAGATAGCGTGGCACGTAAAAATCTTTTCATGAAGATACTCGGCGTGAGACGTTAGGCGATTATAGATCGCGCATAAAATACAGCTTTGAGAGTATTCAAGAAGCAGTGTTATGGGAGACGTCTCACGTGTGATCGCGACTCCAACGGGAACCTGTACGTCCGCTACCTGTACTGGAACGACGGTCGGTGGTACGTGAACTACAACTATCTCGACAACAGGTGGAACTCCAACAACCCGTCCGCGATCCTCGCCAGTCTCTTCATTTCCCCGCCCCTTCTTTGGAAGAGGCGGGGTTTTGTTTTGTGAGTTGTCCATGCCATCCTCCGAGCATCCTTCCGACTTCATCGACATCCCGGGAAAGGGCGATGTATTTTTTGTTGTCCAGAGATTTTGATTCCCACAGCACAAGGAGGAGAATTTTCGCCGTATCCAATTTTCGTATGCCGAGCCGTACGTACGGGAGTTTGTCTTGACGGCTCAAAAAGCCGGCCGTGCTGACGGCTTCGATGGTTTCGATGAACAACTGGTCAATGCGGTTTCCGAGCGTGTACCGATGCGTTTTAGGGATGGTGGCGCAATACCCAAACCAGAGGAGGTAGGCGGTTTTCAACTTTTGCAAGACTGGCAAAAGCGTTCGGGGGGGGGGGTAACCTTAGGGGCGTTATGTCCCGGAGTCTCTTCCAGCATACGTACGAGGATGTTATTTCTATGGAGAATCTGCTTGAGGCTTGGCAGGAGTTTGTAAAGGGAAAACGGTCACGGGATGACGTGCAAGCGTTTGAACGGTCGCTCATGGAAAATTTGTTTTCTCTCCATACGCGCCTTACGGACATGACGTATCGTCACGCTCCGTATCAAGCATTCATCATCTCCGATCCGAAGACGAGGCACATCCACAAAGCCTCCGTGGCAGACCGGGTCCTTCATCGCGCCTTGTACCGCAGATTATATCCGTTTTTTGATCGGACGTTTATCGCCGATTCGTTTTCCTGTCGGATGGGGAAGGGAACGCACAAGGCGCTTGATCGGTTTAACGTCTTTGCGCGCAAGGTTTCGCAAAATCATCGCAAGACCGTCTGGGTCCTCACATGCGATATTCGGAAGTTCTTCGCTTCCATTGACCAGCGCGTTTTGCTGACCATGCTTGATGGATACATCGCGGACAAACGGATCGTCCGTCTCCTCGAAACGATTCTCCAAAGTTTCTCTTCGGGGATCGAGGGTATCGGGCTTCCGCTTGGGAACCTGACTTCGCAGATGTTGGCCAATGTCTACCTGAATGCGTTCGATCAGTTTGTAAAACATCGCTTACGGGTGAAGCTTTACATCCGCTATGCCGATGATTTCGTTTTGTTTTCAGAGCATCGGGAATATCTCGAAAATATCCTTGAGGAAATAGACGCGTTTCTGTTTCAACGACTGCGTTTATCACTTCATCCTCGAAAGATTGAGCTTCGTTCTATTGCCTCTGGAATCGATTTTTTGGGGTGGGTCCACTTTCCCCATTATCGTGTTCTTCGCACCTCGACTAAACGAAAGATGTTAAAAAATCTGAAGGGATCCGCCAAGCCGGAAACGCTCGCTTCTTACCTCGGTCTTCTGCGTCACGGCGATACGTACGAACTCAGCCAACAAATTTTGGAAGGTGATCGTGCACTTTAATCTCCGTCCGGATCAATTCCCTGCAGCTTTGTTGCATTCCCATGAAACAAAACCCGCATGAAGCGGGTCTTGTTTATATCGTTTGGAGGTTTTTACTGCGTTCTACGAGATCCTGCTGATCCCTATTTGTTTGGTGTGCCACTTTTGTGAAAAGTTGGATTTTTTCTTTTTCCGAAGCGTGCAATAAAAAATCTGATACGTTATCAGTCTTTTTCTGTTCATTGCATCTTTTTTTTGAAAAAAATGAGAATATCATAGGAGTGCTAGTAGCTGCTCCTTAGTATACGTCTCTTGTAGATAGGCGTCCAATCCCGGATCTTCTGGACGCATGCGGTTCACGGATGCGACTTGATTTGTTTGAAAGTCTTTCTTTACCAAGAATATGTTTACGTGTTCCTGAAAATCTTTCCGAATCTGGTTCACGGTTTCTTTTGCCTGAATGAATTGATGGATGAAAACATCTTTTGGAATATGGCGACCCTCAACTTTTTCCCTCGCGAGGGTAAATTGCCAGGCAATCTCGGGACGTTGATACAGGTAGAAAATGAATACCTCTCGTTCACGATGAAGCGAACGGGTTACATTCTCTTTTGCTTTCTCGTAGTTTGAGAATGTTCCATCGACGATAACTGTTTGGTTGTTTTTCAACGTCCGCTCGTACAGTTCTCGAAGCAGGATCGAGACAGCTCCCTGCATTTCTGCGGAATTATTTCCGGTGTAAGAAGGAATCTCGGAGCGGAGTTCGTCGCTATCAATGCGAACGGGATGGTGCTGAGGATGTTTGGCAAGTTCCGCAAGCAGGTTTTTTGAATATTCCGTCTTGCCTGCACCAGGTGAACCAGCCATGAAAACGGTAACGGGATATGCGCTTGGAGGATACCGGGCAGGGTCGGTTAATCGACGGGAAATCTCAACCTTATGTTGTTTGGCGAATGTGATTGCTTCATCTGCTACGGTCACAAAGTTTTTGGTTTCATGTGAAATGTGAGGATGCTGCGCGTCTTAATCCCTGCTCTTTTCGATGTTCGCCAGGTAACGGTTTTGGAACTCCGCGACCTCGCGCTTGGAAAGCCGGCTGGTCTGGACGAGGAGGTCCATGCCGAGGCACAGGGAGCCGAGCGACAGCGCGGCGCCGAACGCGGACAGGGAAGGCTGGTCGCGATTCAGGAGGAGGAGCGCGGCGGCGAATGCGGCCATGGCCCATATGAGGAGCCAGCTGTAGGGCGTGAGTGGGCTTGGGAGCGCCTGCTCGAGGCGCTGGCACTCGAGCGCGATCTCGTGGGTGGCCTCCATCAAGCCTTCCCACAGACGCGCGTCCGTCCCATCCCTCGGCTCGTAGCGGTAGATGAGGTGCGTCACCTTCCGGAACAGCGCTGTCGCCGCCTCGTGGCCGAGGAAGTTTTCGGCGATCTGCCGCTGGTACGCCTCGATTCCCGTCTCCAGCCGCTCTGCTCGGGCACGCCGAACAGCACGTACTGAGGCGAGGACGCGTCCGAGTGCAAGACGAAGCGGTCCAGACGAAGCCCAGTATAGGCTGCTTTTCCCGGAAGGGGAATGCGTTTGCTCAAACGTAAAACTCCATCAAGGGAGTTTTGCCGACGAGTGTCTTACGGATTTGAGGCTCCGGTTTCGTCGGACGCGGTACCGGATATAACGCATCCCAAGACCGAAGTTCCCCCTTCGGTTTGGACGAACGCTTCTCCTTCGCCCCCCCGTGGGGGCAGGAAGGTCGACGAAGCCGTTCCCTGCCGTCAAGCTCGCTTCGTTGCACGTAGGGCTCATGCGGAAACGGCTTCCAACTGCTCGAGCAAGTCGAGTGTCTCGTCAGGTTCCAGGCGGATCCTTCGCTCCACCCGCCAGTAGTCGATGACGCGCCGCCGCAGGATTCCCGACAGCCACTGTCGGAGCGACCCTTGCTCGGGATTGAACTGCCGGAATCGGGGGTTTCGTCGTCCATGGCACCTACGCCGCAAGGGCCGTTGAGGGTTCTTCTCCCGCTGCGGCCGTTTTTTCCTTTTCCGGCGGAATGCTTCGCTGGTCCTGCAGATCTTTCAGGTCCCGCATGCGCTTCACCTCCTTGTTTTTCAGGCCTCCCGTCAGATGCCGGGTAATTTTTTCTTCGAGTGCTTTCACTTGGCTGGCTTCGCCTGCGGCTACCGCTTCCTCACGTTTGCGGTCGAGATCGTAGAATTCTTCTATTTCTTCGGGGGAGTAGCGTGTCCGGTACGCTTCGTCCAAGGCGATGATCCGTTCGGCTTGTCCCGCTTTCAAGCCGTTTGCCTGCTCCAGTGTTTTGTAATCGACGTTGGTTCCTGCCTCCGCAGCCGACCGCTGTGCGGCGCGCAGCTCCGCCTTCGCCGCGTCCGGAACCGCCTTCCAAAAGGCGATGTCCGTCCGGATCGCCGTCTCGTTTTCGCGCAGGGCCTGTCTCACGCGCGCGTCTTCCTGTCCCACCTCCTTCTCCATGCGAAGGTTGCGGCCGTACTGCCGTGAGAGGGCTTCGTCGTCGAGCACCCAGATGCCGTCGTCGGTCCGAATCCGCATCTCCCGTTCGTGCCAGCCGATGACGCGTTCGGAATTTTGAACGAAGAATTCGAACTCATGCTTGAAGGGTTCGACGTTGCCGTTCTTTGCGCGATGGATCATGCCGGGAATCTCGACTTCGCCCCCGAGCAGGAGGGAGCCGTCCGGAAGCTGCTTGAAGGGGCGGCCATCCTGTGTGGAAGTAAACGTGGCTCCCAAGGTTTGCAATATCTTGTAGGCTTTTTCCAAGGCTGATTGGTCAGGAACGAACGCGTCCAGATCGCCGGGAAATTCCTTGAATCCAGCCGGGAGCTGTTCCCGTGGAAGCCCCCTGTTTATGAGTTGCTTTCCCAACCTGTTCTTGGCGAAGCTTGCGAAGAGGGTCCCGTCCACCTGATTCAAGACGTCACGCCAAAACGCGGCCATGGCGTCGACGGTACGCTCGGATACCTCCGGGTTCGCATTTTCGTCGTACACGAATTCCGCCTCGGCTGCCTCCGCCCGCTTTTGGATATCCGTTTGTCCTTCTTGAAAGGTCTCCTTGGCGCTCGATCTCGCCTTGGCAGACGTTTGAGTCGTGCCCTCGGCGCGTCTTGCCAGGATGGCGCCGTCCCTCCTTTGCTGTTCTTGCAGCTTCTGTTCTACTTCTTCCACTTTTTCTGCGACAGCTGCGGCCACCTGGTTCGGCGCGGCGTCGGGGGAGAAGACGTCCATGTCCGGATTGCTTCTCAGGTCCCAGAGGATTGTTTCTATGGGTTTTAACGCTCGTTCTTTTTTTTCACTTGGTCTGTGCGGCTTGTTTCGGGAACGTTCCGGAGTCTGAGTGTCGGCTTCTGACATAGGGAATGGTTAGGAATTCGACCGGGGTGCCGCGGGTGGCTTCATGTTTTTTTGAATGGCTTGGATTTCGGCTGCGTCAATCCGTTTCAAGCTCGTCTCCAGAAGCGTTCGTTCCTCCTTCTCCAGCCCGCGCATGACGCGCACGAACTTGGCGAAGGCTTGCAGCAGGGCGCGGCTTTTCGCCTTGTCCGCGGGCAGTGGCACACTTGTGGGAGGAGAGACGGAGGCCATAGAAGCAGGTGCGGAAGGGAAGGGGTTCAATGGTATGATAGAGGAAATCCCCTGATTTGTCAGGAGGGATGTGAGCAGAAAAAAGCAGCGGGGACCAGCTTCCATTATCGTCAAGCAGTCCCTTTTCCCGTGATATACTTTGTCCATGTCCCGCCAGATCACCGACCAAACCTTCTTCAAGTACCTCAAATGTCCGAGTTGGGTGTATTTTGACGCGACCGAGGCGGCCAATCCCCATGATCCGCTCGTCTTGCGGCTCATCAACGACGGGCTCATGCCGGACAAGGAGCGGGAAATCATCAACGACCGGCCGGACGTGGCGGAGGTGACGGCTGAGGACCCCGAGGAGGCCTTCCGCCAGACGTTGGCCTTCATGCGCGAGGGGAGGGAAACCATCTACCATGGGATGCTGGTCCACGGCCATTGGGTGGGGAATCCGGACCTCCTCGTTCGTGTCGAGGGGCAGTCGCAGTTTGGAAATTATTACTATGTCGCGGGCGACATCAAACGCGCGCGCGAACTCCGTGAGGAACATCAGATGCAGGGATGTTTTTATGCGGAGCTGCTGGAGCGCGTGCAAGGACGGAAGCCGGTCCAGGGATATGTGCTGACGCCGGACAAGGCGGCGCTGTCGTACCTCATCGAGTCATTCGAGGCGGAATACCACCTGACGCTAACGGAGATCGAGCGCATCGTGGCGGGGGAGAAGCCGCAGCATTTCCTGACTTCGGCCTGCAAGCAGTCGCCCTGGTTCGGGGTGTGCCGGAGCGAGACCGAGTCGTGCGATGACCTGTCGGTTCTGAACCGGGTGTGGCGCGAGGAGGTTGCCGCGCTCGAGGCGGCGGGAGTGAAAACCATCGCCCAACTGACCGCGACGCCCGTCGCGGAGCTGGAGCGTCTAGTTCCGGGCGTGCGGCCGTTCCGCTTCGAGCTCCTGCGCGACCAGGCCATCGCTCTCCGTGATGACCGCCATCTGATCCGCGAGTCTGTCTCCTTTCCCGCGGCCAAACTCGAGCTCTATTTTGACATCGAGAGCGATCCCTTGCGCGACTTTGATTATCTCTTTGGCGTGCTCGAAGTCGAAAAAGGAAAGGCGACGTATCATTCCTTCTTTGCCGAGATGCCGGAGAAGGAAGGGAAGATGTGGCGTGCATTTTGCGATTTCATGGAGTCCCGGTTCGACGCTCCCATCTACCATTACGGCGCGTTCGAGGGCGAGGTCGTGCGCCGTTTTTCGGCCAAGTACGGGGTGTCTCCGCTCGTCGGCGAGGCGTTCGAGCGCAACCTGATCGATCTGCTGGCGCTGATTCGGCCAGCGATCGTCTTTCCCCTTTCGTTCTACTCGCTTAAGGACCTGGCGTCCTACGCCGGATTCAGCTGGCGGGGCGAGGAGCCCTCCGGTGTGAACGCCGTCATCTGGTTCGAGGAATGGTTCGCTACGCGCAAGAAGACCGTGATGAAGAAGATTCTCGAGTACAACGAGGACGACGTACGGGCGACCTGGACGCTGAAGGAGTGGGTGGCGAAGGAGGCGAAATAAAAACGATTGCTCAATGCTCTATGAACGACATACTGCTCGGCGGCGCGATCGGGGGATTGGTCGCCTTTCTCCTCACCCTTCCCGCCATCGCGTTTGAGGTTGCTAAGCCTGGTCCTGTGGACCGCGATCCGCTCGTGGCGGACGTCAAGAAGGCCTGGCACCTGCGCTGGTCTGGACGGGGCATCCTGCTCGCGGGCCTGTTCCTGCACGTGCTCGTCGGCGTCGGATACGGGGGCGTTTATCCCCTCCTCGTCGAGCGGAACTGGCGCCTGCTGCCCGTCGTTCCGTATTCGCTCCCGTCCCTCCTGTTTTATGCCGTCGGCGTCTGGCTCGCGGTCGGGATCGTGCTCCTTCCTCTTCTTCGGTTCGGCCTGTTCGGGCGCCGTCTGGGACCGTTCGTGTGGCTTGAGTTTTTGATTTCCATGCTGCTCATCGCCGTCGGTATGTGGTTGGGTGTTCAGTATTACCAGCCATCCTTTTTTCATATCTGACGCGTGCCCGAGGCTATGCATCCGTTTGAACAGGAGAAGGGTTCCGAAGGAATGCGCGTGATGCGCGTCGCGGCCTACTTGTCGCTTCTCAACGACGCGCTCCGGGTCCTGCCCTCGGAGGAGATCGCTGTCGAGGGAGAGGTCTCTGACTTCCGGATTGCGCAGAGCAAGTGGGTGAGCTTCGACCTGAAGGACGAGGAGGCGGAGGCCGTCCTGAAATGCTTCATGACGGTCTGGCAGCTCGCGGTCCCCGTCGAGGACGGGTTGCGTGTCCGTGTCCACGGTTGTCCCAAGGTGTACGAGCGCTTCGGGACGCTCAAGTTCAACGTGACGCGGATCGAGCTCGTCGGCGAGGGGGCACTCCGCCGCGCCTACGAGCTGCTCAAGCGCCGCCTCGAGAAGGAGGGGTTTTTCGACGCTTCGCGCAAGCGTCCGCTCCCGCGCTTTCCCGAGCGGATCGGACTCATCACCTCCCGTGACGCGGCGGCCTACGGCGACTTTCTGCGCATCCTGAACGACCGCTGGGGCGGTCTGGAGGTCGACTTCACCCACGTGCACGTCCAGGGCAGGGAAGCGGTTCCAGAGATCCTCGGCGCCTTTGCCCACTTCAACGCCCTGTCGGCCCCCGAGCGGCCCGACGCCCTCGTCCTTATTCGCGGTGGGGGCGGGCTTGAGGACCTGCATGCCTTCAACGACGAGCGTGTGGCGCGTGCCGTGTTCCAGTCGAAGATTCCCGTCGTGTGCGGGGTTGGCCACGAGCGCGACGAGTCCTTGTGCGACTTCGTGGCCGACGTGCGCGCCTCGACTCCGTCGAACGCGGCCGAGCGGCTGGTGCCGCGCCGGGACGACGTGGGGTTCGAGGTCGGTATGCTGTGCCGGCACATGGAGGAGCGCCTGTCCGAGGAAGTCGATAGGCGACGCCGTCTCATCGAGCGCACGGCCGCCATGATGGCGTTCGTTCTCGACCGCCAGAAGCGGCGGCTCGAGACCTTGTCGCAGTGGTTTTCCGCGCGTACGGAAACGTGGGTTCCGCGTCTGCGCGAGCGCCTGGACGCCCACGAGCGCGTCCTGAAGAACGTCGACCCGAAGCGTATCCTCTCCCGCGGTTACGGCATCGTTACGGCCCGCGGCCGCCTGGTGCGCGACGCCTCCGCGCTTGAGGGGGGGCAGGAAGTTGCGGTACAATTGGGACAGGGAACGTTCGACGCCGAGGTGCTCCGCATCAACGGCAAAGGACGCCAAAAGTTGATTTGATGTATGGCTGCCAAAGGAAAAACTCCGTCATTCGCCAAAGCCTTTGAGGAACTGGAAGCCATCACGGTCTGGTTCGAGCAGTCCGAAGGGGACCTCGACGAGGGACTGAAGAAGTTCGAGCGCGGGCTGGAGCTCGCGCAGGCCTGCAAGGAGAAGCTTGCCGAAGTCGAAAACAAGGTCCGGGAAATCAAGCGCCGGTTTTCCGGCGCGGAAGGAGACGCATCCCTATGACGCTCATCCTGCGCTGGGTCTTGAACGCGCTCGCACTCCTTATTGCCGCGAACCTGATTCCAGGGTTTGAAGTCGCTTCGTTTTATGCGGCTCTGATTGCCGCGCTGGTCCTCGGGTTCATGAACGCGCTCGTCCGACCCCTCATCCTGCTCCTCACCCTACCAGTGACTGTCCTGACTCTCGGCCTGTTCGTGTTCGTCGTGAACGCGCTCATGCTCTGGCTCGTGAGTACCATCGTGAAGGGTGTGACGCTCGACGGGTTCGGAGCAGCGCTCCTCACTTCGCTCTTCCTGTGGGCGTTCGGCATGGTTACCAATTGGTTTGTCCGGCAGACTCAAGAGAAATAATCGGCGCCCGCGAGGGCGCTTTTTTGTGCGCGTATGCTATTTGTCTTATCCGTCGGTGGATCGATTGTGGCTCCCAAGGAGGGAATTGATGTGGCGTTTTTGGCTGGATTCAAGAAGCTGATCGAGAAGCATGTGCGGCGGGGAGCGCGGTTTGTCATCATCGTTGGCGGCGGGAGCACGTGCCGCCAGTACCAGCAGGCCGCGCGCGACGTCGGGACCGTTCTGTCGGACGACTTGGATTGGCTTGGTATTCATGCGACCCGTTTGAACGGGCATCTGCTGCGCACGATTTTTCGTCGCTTGGCGCATCCTGTCATGATCAAGGATCCGACGCGTCCCCTCGGCCGCTGGCACGAGCCCGTGCTCATTGCTGCCGGGTGGAAGCCAGGATGGTCTACGGACTATGTCGCTATGCGTTTGGCCAAGCGTTTGAAAGCGGAGACGGTCATCAATCTGACGAACGTCGACTACGTCTACGACAAGGACCCTCGCGCGCATGCGGACGCCAAACCCATCAGGGAAATTGACTGGCCCGCATTTCGTAAGATGGTGGGCGACGCCTGGGACCCCGGCATGCACGTTCCGTTCGACCCGATCGCCTCGCGCCTCGCCCAGCAGGCGAAGAAGCGGGTAGTGATGATCAATGGGCGGAATCTTGAAAATTTGGATCGCTTCCTATCTGGCAAGACGTTTACGGGGACGGTCGTTGGGTAGCACGTGGTGTTTTTGTTGATTTGACAAACGTCTTTTTTCGTGTTTCAATATTCATACGCGGGCGAGCAATGTGCTTGCTCCCGGTGTCACAAAATCTCCCCCAACCTTTTAGTGATAAAAGGAGGGGATTTTTTGTTTCTTTTTTCCTGGGAAATGGATCGGGGCCCGTGGAGGTAATGGGAACCTCGTCCGTGTTGACACCGGGAGTCGTGGGTTCGATCCCCACCGGGTCCACCATGACCCAGGACCAGCCACCCCGCCCTTCGCGAAGGGCGGGGTTTGGTTTCAGGCATGATTTCACGACGGCGTTGACATTTGACACGCTTACGGTCCGTTGCTACGTTGGAAACAGGACAATGTTAAAGCCGTTCGCATCCCAGGAAGAAGTACCGCGCAGGCTCACTGAAGAGCGAGCAGGGGACAGTGGAAGCCCTGCCATAGCTAGCGTGCGAAATTGGGCCTGGGAGAGGTGGTTGTTGCAGCGTTCTTCACGAACGCGGTGACAACCCGGAAGCCTCCGTTATCAAAGGCAAGCGCATATCTCGTCCAAAGAGTGCGTGAAGGGCTCGTCGCGTGGGTGAGGAACCGGCGTCGGTGGGAAAGAAAGGTGGCACCGCGGGTTCGTTTCGAATCCCGTCCTTTCTGCCGCATGGGAAACCATGGGGCGCGAGGGATGGGATTTTGTTTTTGCCGTACCGTCTTCCTGAATGGAAAACGGCGACATCTTCATCGTTTCGATTCTTCCAAGGAGGTTCGTCATGTCCTTTTCCGATTTTCTCTCTCGGTTCCAGTTTCATCCCGAGTTGCGCGGGTATTCCGGCATTGAGAGGGAATTCTTCCTTGCCGGTCCGGATGGAAGGCTGGTCCCGCAGTCTCCCCGATTCCTGAAAACGGTCGATGATGTGGCATGGACATACGAATTGTCCGCTTGCCAGGTAGAGCATCGTACCGATCCGTGCCGCGGACTCGATGATCTGCGGGAACAGCTCCGTGCTGGTACTGAACTGGGTCAGGTGACGGCGGAATGTCTCGGAATGCGCCTCCTCGTTTCCGAGGTGGGTCCCGAAGACATGACGCTCGACGTGTACCCGGATGTGCGCTACCTGCGCATTGTGGAAACCTTGCCGCTCTCTATCCTGCGCGCCGCTTGCCGTGTCGCCGGTCTCCACATCCACCTCGGCGTTTCCAACATGGATGAGGCGATCCGTGTCTATAATGCCGGCATCGAAGCCGTCGACCGCCTGATACGCCTTGGAGACCACTCATCCGGACTTCGGTTTGATCTCTACCGGCAGATGGCAACCCAGTGGATGCCGAATCGGTACGAATCGCCCCAGCACTTCTACACGATTGCGTGTGAACGCGGGTTTGCGGATAATCCCCGCAATTGCTGGGACCTCATTCGCATTACTCGCCATGGAACCGTTGAATTCCGCATGTTCGGTATGACGTCCTCCTTGGATGAAATACTGGGATGGGTTGCCGAGATCAGGGAATTTCTCTAAAGGACGGAAAGCATTTCTTCCGTCCTTTTTCTTTTTGTCAGAAGCTTGCGTCGAACCAGCCAATCTCCTACAATGGCGCGGACTTGTGCATCATGAATCTTGCCGACGTATGCAGACCTGGAAACGCAAAAAATCCTCCCGACCGGCGGCTCCGATGGCCAAAACATGGAGAACGCCCGCCCTGGCGGTCTTTTTCCTTCTCCTTACGCTTCTGATGGGCGCGTTTGATTTCCCCGCCTTCTGGAACCGGGGAGTTTCTTCCGCTTCCTCGGCCACCGGAGCCGATTTCGGCTTTGCGAAGGTTTCGGAGACTCCCTTCCGCCTGGGCCTCGACCTTCAGGGAGGCGCTCACCTCGTGTACGAGGCGGACATGTCCCAGATCGATCCCGCTGAGCGCGACGAGGCCCTGCAGGGCGTCCGCGACGTGATCGAGCGCCGGGTAAACGCGTTCGGCGTTTCGGAGCCCGTCGTTCAGACTACCTCGAGCGGCGGCACCTCGCGTGTGATCGTCGAGCTCGCGGGCGTCCTCGATGTCCGCCAGGCGATCAACGAGATTGGCGAAACCCCCGTGCTCGAATTCAAGGAAGTCAATGCAGAGGTCGGTCGGGAAGCGACTCCCGAAGAGCAGAAGACTCTGGACGAGCGGAATGCCGCGGCCCGCACCAAGGCCGAGGAGGCGCTCGCCCGCGCCAAGCGGGGCGAGGATTTTTCGACCCTCATTGCGGAATACGGCGGCGAGGACCTGCCGGCCGCGACGGCTTCCAATCCCGCGTACGCGGAAATTATTCAGGCGGTTTCCGACCAGGCGCTCCAGTCGGGCGCGGTCCTACCGAACATCCTGGAAACGCGCGAGGGCTTCGAGGTCGTCCGTCTTCTTGGGGCGGCTGAGGCGAAGCGGATGGAGTTGTCCCATATTCTCGTGTGCTTCGAGGGGAAGGCGCTATGCCAGAACCCCATTCCCCCGATTGAAGCCAACATCATTCTGACGAACCTGAAGAGCGAACTGACAGCCGAAAATTTTGCCGAAAAGGCCAAGGAGGTTTCAACGGACTATTCCACCGCCGCCGAGGGCGGCTATCTCGGGTGGGTTGAGCCCGGAGCGACGGTCCCCGCCTTCGAGCTCGCCGCGCGTACGACGCCTGTTGGGCAGGTGTCGGACGTCGTCGAGACGGAATACGGCTACCACATGATCCTCAAGCAAGCCGAGGAGGTTGTTCCCGCCTTCCACGTCCAGCGCGTCGTCATCCCGTCGGTCTCGCTGAACGACATCGCGGCGCCGGAAGATGCCTGGAAGAACACCGGCCTCTCGGGCAAGCAGCTCACGCGCGCTACGGTCCAGTTCGACCAGCAGACCAGCTCTCCGTTCGTGTCCCTCCAGTTCGACGGGGAAGGCGGCGACCTGTTTGCCGAACTCACCAAGCGCAACGTCGGACAAGCCATTGCCATCTTCCTCGACGGGGAGCCCATCTCGATCCCTGTGGTCAACGAGCCGATCTATGGCGGGCAGGCCGTCATTACCGGCGGCTTTAC
Source organism: Candidatus Uhrbacteria bacterium (assembly GCA_016209325.1). Lineage (GTDB taxonomy): Bacteria > Patescibacteriota > Patescibacteriia > UBA9934 > GWF2-40-263 > UBA10014. The sequence continues at coordinate 4,194 of JACQWJ010000034.1, read as the reverse complement.
GGTAGAAGAGGCCAAGCTCCTGGCCCAACGCCTGAACGCGGGGGCCCTGCCTGTGCCCGTGCACCTGGTCTCCCAGCAGACCGTGGGACCGGCCCTCGGCGCCGTTTCGCTCCAGAAGAGTCTGTTTGCCGGTCTACTCGGGTTCGCGCTCGTGACCCTGTACATGATTTTCATGTACCGCCTGCCGGGTCTCGTCGCGGTCCTCGCCCTGCTGCTGTACACGGGACTGAATCTGGCCTTCTACAAGCTGTTCGGGGTGACGATCACGCTCGCCGGCGTTGCTGGTTTCATCTTGTCGCTTGGTATGGCGGTGGATGCCAACGTCCTCGTGTTCGAGCGTATGAAGGAGGAGATCCGAGCCGGACGCGACCTGCGTGGCGCCCTGGACGAGGCTTTCAAGCGCGCCTGGTCCGCGATCCGCGACGGCAACTTCACGACCCTTATCGCTGCCGGGGTGCTGTACGCCTTTAGCTCGAGCTTCATCAAGGGGTTTGCCCTGACGCTTACGATCGGCGTGCTGCTCAGCATGTTTACCGCCCTTGCCGTGACGCATGCGTACCTCAACACGGCCATCCGCGCGCGGTTCCTACGCGCGCCCCCGCTCTATCTTTCCCAGCGCGCCAAGCGCAAGGCGTCTTGAGCCCCTCATCCCTATGCATCTTCCTATCCTGTCCCGCCGCAAGCTCTGGTTCGCCCTCTCGGGCGCGCTCATCGCCGCCAGCCTCGCTTGCACGGCCATCTTCGGCCTCAACTTTGGTATTGACTTCACCGGCGGTAGCCTGGTCGAGGTCCGCTTTGAAAACCCGCCCTCCGTCGACGCCCTCCGCCAAACGCTTCAGGACGCCGGCTACGGGTACGTGACCGTCCAAACCACCCAGGGAACCGACGCCCTCATGCGCCTGGAACACCTAGACGAGGCCGGCCACCAGGCGCTTCTCGAGACATTGCGCACCGCTCACGGATCCGTGGACGAGCTGCGTTTCGACTCGATCGGCCCGTCGATCGGCGCCGAACTCCGCAGGAACGCTGTCATCAGCGTCGTACTGACCCTCGTCCTCATCGGCATCTACGTGGCCTGGGCCTTCCGTAAGGTCTCCGAGCCCGTGGCTTCCTGGAAGTACGCTGTCCTGACGGTGCTCACGGCCTTCCACGACGTCATCATTCCCGTCGGCGTGTTCGCCGTTCTTGGACGCTTCTTCGGCTGGCAAGTCGACACCACGTTCGTGGCAGCCGTCCTGACCATCCTCGGCTACTCCATCAACGACACCATCGTGGTCTTCGACCGCACCCGCGAGAACCTGACGCGCCCCCACCACGGCGAGGCCTTCGAGGAGACCGTGGAGCGCAGCATCAAGGAGACCCTGACCCGCTCGTTCAACACGGGTTTCGCGGCGCTGCTCGCGCTCGCAGCCATCTCCATTTGGGGAGGCGAGACGACGCGCCCATTTGCGCTCGCCCTCATCATCGGCATCGCGGTCGGCACCTACTCCTCGATCTTCATCGCAAGCCCCCTCCTCGTCGAGTTCGACAAGTGGACGAAGCGGGAGAAGAAGGCGTAAACGGGAAATGCAAAATCCGTTTCAGTGTTCTGGGCGGATTTTTGTTTGGTGTATTTGACTTTTTTTAGTTTTTCAGATAAGGTCCCGGGTCCCAAAATTTATGTAATCCACTGTTTCTCTAGGAGGATTTCTTCCATGGGACCTATAAAGCTCTTTTTCAAGCGTTTTCTCTTATTTGTCATGCTGTTCGCTCCATTCATCGCCGCAGACCTTCTCTGTCGGCAGGTCACCGGCCAGTCCATGGCCGACCTGGATGAGCTGGCGGCAAACGCCCACGTCGCGCGGTGAGATTTCTTCTCGCCGCGTTTTTCAATTTGAGAAATATTTCCAAACACAAAGACCCCAGCTGCGGACTGATTTTGGCTCACAATGCACTCGGGCCACCAGGTGGTGCCATTGCCGTTCTCGTTTTGACCAGTGGGAACCGGCGTAAACGGGGACGGATCCGCTCTTCCCCGCCGATGGCGGGGCGCCGCGGAGCTCTCATGCTGCGACCAAAGCCGCAGCGGTTCTAAGCTCGTGAACCAGATTTACCCCAAAACCAGTAACGTAGCCGGAGTCATAGGCATGGTACCATAAGGAGAAATATGGGAAAGCACAAGCGTCTTATTTTGTCTGTGTTGGGAGTAGCGTGCGCGGCTCTCGCGCTTTTTTTGATCGCTGTCCATCTCACGGTGACGGGAGCGGCAGAGGGAAGGGAACTGGACGCGGCAAGTGGAGAACCATTTTCGGTCGTGATCGTCCCGGGAGCCGCGGTTCGTGAGACGGGAAAGCCGTCCGACATCCTGTCGGACCGCCTGCTTACGGCGCTTGAGCTGTATTGGTCAGGAAGGGTGGAGAAGTTCCTCCTCTCCGGCGACCACGGCCGCGCCGAGTACGACGAAGTGAATCCCATGCGTCGTTTCTTGCTCGCGCATGACGTGCCGCCGGAGGACATTTTTTTGGACCACGCGGGCTTCGACACCTACGACACGATGTATCGTGCCAGGCACGTGTTCCAGGTCGAGCGGGCGCTCGTCGTAACGCAGGATTTCCACCTTCCGCGGGCGATCTACCTGGCCCGGGCCGTCGGCATCGACGCCTACGGCGTCCCGGCCGACCGCCAGCCGTACGTGAAGATCGATTCGTTCAAGAGGCGCGAATGGCTGGCCCAGGCGAAGGCCGTCCTCGACGTCTGGTTTGGCTCGAAGCCGACCTACGTCGGTGATGTGATTCCGATGGCCGGCGACGGGCGCGTGACGTGGGACGAAGAGTAATGCGTTCCGTATTTTTTACCCACCAAATCCACACCCACCATCCAGAGCGCCTCGCGAAGGATCTTACGGGCGTCCCAACCAACGCGCGGCGCAGTTACTGATTCAAGGACTCTCCCAGATCAATCCAAAACGGATTGATGGCCTCAATTAACGCGATTTTTTTGCTTCGACTCCATCCCTTGATTTGCTTTTCCCGCGCCACGGCAGTCATGAGATCTCCCGCTTCCTCGTAATAGACGAGTTTTGTGGCGTGATACTTTGAGGTGAAACCTGGGATTAATCCTTGCGAATGCTCAAAAACACGTCGAGGAAGATTGGTCGTCGATCCTGTATACAGAACCGTATTTGCTCCGTTTGTCATGATGTAGATGTAGGAACTCCCGTGGGACATAGGGTAAGATCCCTCGCGAGGCGCTCGGGATGGTGGAGTGTGGTTTAGTTTGAAAAGTGAACGTAATATCTAAACTTTGGCAGAATTTTTAGCTTGTATTATGAATTTGGCTAAGATAAACGAAATTAATTTAGAAATTTCGGTTAAAATTTGGCTAAAACATAAGCTTTTATAAAAAGTGCCAAAGTTTAGTAATATCTCATTTATTTACCAACACCACCATCCTGATCGCCGCGGGTCCAATCCATGTGTTGCGTCTGCAATTGTTTCACGTGAAACAATCCTTACTCCAACCGTTTCCACAGCACTTCAAAGATAATCTGAAATGTTCTCGCCAAAGGTGGATTAGTAAGAACAGTCCCAAATACAGGATGTTCCGTCGTAATTAACGCCACATGATCATCCCAGATGAGAATGTCCGTTGGAACATCTTCGTATTCTTTTGGAAGGAACTTCTTATCGTATAGTCCCTTTAAAGAAGCCTTTACTATTTCTCCTTCCGTATCTGAGGCATGGGTCAGAATGTCGTAAAAAATGATGCTGCGTTGCTTTAGTTCTTGTCGATAATGGTTAAAAAATACCGGATCTAAGGCAAATAATTGCTTTGTGGAAGCAATACCTAAGATTTTTTTAGCCGAAAGCATTTGATCGAATATTTGTTTTACTTGTTCCAATCCATCATAAAAACGAATGGTGGGCTTATTTTTTTGTCCCACATAGAGTGCCCGGAGATCTGGCAGAATGGATTGCATAGATTCCTTTTTGCGTTCCAGGTGCTGAACGATCGCCAAAGGATCAACCGCAAAGTATACTTTTCGTTTTTTTTGCCATTGTTCTTGAACCAACCCTTTATCCTTCAAATCCTGGAGAATGGGATAGCAGTTCGGTCGCGCGATGTTTGTTCCACGTGAAACATTCGGTGGAGTTGAGACTCCGTGTTCCAGAAGATAGAGGTAGATTTTAATCTCAGATTCTTTAAGTCCGATGC
>JACQWJ010000033.1 GCA_016209325.1 Candidatus Uhrbacteria bacterium | reverse complement strand
TTCCTCCCCTTATCCAAGGGGAGGTTAGGAGGGGTTGCCGGGGTTCTTCACTGAGGGAGGACTCTTTCTTGACACCTGTCAGCCAAAAAGGCTACACTCATAGCGCTTTTTCATCCGGATTCTCACCTTATTTATGGCAAAGTGTAAAACCCATAAGGCGTTGGCCAAGCGCGTCCGGATTACCAAGAACGGCAAGGTCATGAAGCGCTACTGCGGGCAAAACCATTTCAACACCCGCGACCCGGGCAAGATTACCCGCAAAAAGCGCCGCGACGTCGAGCTGTCCGGAGCCCACGCGAAAGCGATCAAGACTCTTCTGCCGTACGGATCCTGAATTTGAAAATTTATTAAAACGTGCGGTTTTGAGTCTAGTTCTAGGAACAAGCGAGCACCGGAGTAAGACGTACTTAACAAGTACGTCGTCGAGGAGCGGAGCTTGTGACGACGAAATAGGCCAAAAACGCGCGTTTTAAAACTTATGCCTCGCGTTAAACGTGGAACAACTCATACCAAACGGCGCAAGAACCTCCTCTCCAAGGCCAAGGGCTACATGTGGGGACGGTCCTCCAAAATCCGCCTCGCCAGGATCGCGGTCATCAAAGCCGGCGTCTACGCCTACCGCGACCGCCGCAACAAGAAGCGCAGTTTCCGCCAGCTCTGGCAGCTCCGCATCAACGCGGGCGTCCGCCCGGAGGGCCTGTCCTACAGCAAGTTCATCGACATGCTGAACAAGGCCGGCGTCGAGCTCGATCGCAAGATCCTCTCAAACCTCGCCATGAACCGCCCCGAAGTCTTCAAAGCCGTGGTCGCCGCGGTCAAGAAGTAACCGAACCTTGAAAACAACCCCCTCATCGGGGGTTGTTTGGTTTCAGACAAGGAAAGCCTTCAGCTTGCAAATATGGATGTTTTCTGATTGAGTGTGTCCAGACTGTTTCTGGACGAAGATAAAACCACGTTCAACAGGGAGGATAGGACATGGCCCAAGCGGAACCGGAAAATCGACCTCCCCTCGAGGGAGGAGAACACGACGGCGGTACGGACTGGGAAGACGGAGGAACTCTGGGAGCCATCGAAGGACTTCTGGGAGAATGGCCTTCGGATCCGATTCCCGGCATCATGCAGCTTCACCAGCTCCAGGGAGAGGGGTCCGGATGGCCTGAGCCTCTGTCTCCTAATGGTCATATCCATACGGGAGCGGACCACGACGCGAGCGATCTCTCCGCCTTTGCTGACGGTTCCTCCCTTGGTGATTCGGGAGAACCTACGGCGGCTCCGTGCATCCCGCCTTCCGCTTCGGCGGATGATTGGGACGACGTGGAAACGAAGGTGGGACCCGAGGGATCTCGGAGGCAGGCAGTCTCCCTCATGGGGACGACAAGCCTCGCTGCCCCCCCTGCTCCGCAATCGACGCCGACTCTGCCGGCACCCCCGACTCCTGCTCCGACAAGGGTTGAGGCACCGGTCGCACCTCCGGTTCCGTCTTCGCGGGCGACCGCGCTGACGGCGGACAAAGGAAACGGACCCAAGCCCGTCCCCGACGGACATCGGTCTCTGCCGTTTCCGTCCTCGCCGGGGATGCCGAGCATCTTCGGAACAGGAGGAGCGAACTCTTCCTCGCCGACCAGAACGCCGCCTGCGAGAGGAGCATCATACGGTCTGCTGGCTGGAATCGATCCGTCTCGACCGGCGGCTTCGTCTGTGCAGCGCCCGCCCCCACCGGTGCGGATGACGAGAGGGCTTATCCCCCCCTCACCGACACCGTTGAGGGCTGAGCCGAAACCGACTCCGCGCTTCGGCGCGGCCGAGAGACGGCACGACACCGGTCTCGGGAGAGCAGCCGCGATGTTCGCGGCCATTGCCTTCTCCGCCATGGCGCTCTGGGCCACCTGGCCCCTGCTGGTCGTTCTTTTCGAATGATGCACCACATCTCGGACCCTCTCTGCACAAGAGACGGGTCCTTTTCTATTTTCGTGACTGGGAATACGATTGGGGGGCGAATAACGAATCTGTACGAATATACGAATGCGATCGTATTTCCTCCCCTTCCCCAAGGGGAGGATGAAGGAGGGGTCACTTTGAAAGTCGGCTTCTCCCCCTTACGAAGGGGGAGGTAAAGGGGGTCTTGCGCAATCCGATCCGTGTTTGTGGAACAAGCGGTAAGATCCTTCGCGCGGCGCTCAGGAAGATGTACGCTTTTTATAAATGATGACAGTTCACCGGCCGGTGTCTATCTTCTCAAGTCTCAAATCTAAAACCTAATCCCTACCCCCTAAAACCTAACAGCCTAACCCCTACACCTATGTACGAACCCCAAAACTTCGACCGCCTCCTCGGGCTAGAGGGCTTTAGCGATCAGCTCCTGAAGAACCACTTCACGCTCTACCAAGGATACGTGACGAACACGAACAAGCTCATGGACGAGCTGCGGGCTCTCGCGGCGGACGAGAAGCTGGCCACTCCCGCGGCCTCTGAGCTCCGCCGGCGCCTGGGCTGGGAATGGAACGGGATGCGGCTCCACGAGTTGTACTTCGGCAACATGTCCGCCAAAGGCGGAATGGACACCTCTTCCCTGCCCATCCAGCAAAAGATCGAGAGCCAATTCGGATCGATGGAGGCCTGGACCAAGGACTTCAAGGCGGCCGGCGCCATGCGCGGCATCGGCTGGGTAATCCTCTACCACGATCGCGCGACGGACAAGCTCGTGAACGCCTGGATCAACGAGCATGACGCCGGCCACCTGGCAGGCAGCACCCCGATCCTCCTCATGGACGTCTTCGAGCACGCCTTCATGCTCGACTACGGTCTGAAGCGCGCCGACTATATCGAAGCGTTCTTCAAGGCGATCGACTGGGGGGCGGTGGATGGAAGAAGACTCACGTAGCAAAATGTGCCACAATTTTTTTGTGGTGATGGATGCAAAATGCGCCTGTGGATAGGCTGTCATAAACGACGCGGGTGCCTTGACGTTTTCTTTCTATTTGCATGCGTAGGCAAACATTTCTCTACTGGAATGCATAACCTCGACAAAATCTACTTCGGATCCTTGTCGATTCCTCCAAAAATGGATATCGCTTGAGCGCATGCAATACGCCCGTTCTTTTATTTTTTCCGCAATGAAAAAATTCTCAAAGAGTGCCCCCTTATCCGGTCGAAGATCGAGGGGATCCATATTGCCTATGAGGGCATTGCGTATGCCAACATCATAAAAATATATTTTGTGGCTCTTATTAATCTCTTTTGTCTTATTGGTATACAGAGGGGTGAAACGAAAAATAATAAACGCCTGCTCAAGTAGATTCACTAATTGTAAATGGTGTCTCTACTCACACCAACTTCTTTCGCGAGCTCTGTATAGGATATTTCACTTCCGATACGCAGAGCGAGAAGTTTTGCTAATTTTTCAAACGCAAATGCATTGCGTATATCTCCAAATAGCAAGTACACCTATGTTTTAAGTATTTCCTCCCACGGCAGTCCTTCCCTACCGATCTGGCCGTAGACGGCGATGCCGCGGTAGCGGGGTTTTTTGAGGTCGAAACGCTCGGCAACGGCCTCGGGACGGAAGTCGTACATTTCTCGCACATGCTTTCGCAATGCTTCGGAAGACTGGCTGCTGCCTGTCGCCTTCACATCGAGCATCACGGGCTCGGAACGCCCGAGCGTGTAGGCAAGCGAGACAAGGGCGGCATCCGCCATGCCCTGGGCCACCATGTTCTTCGCGGCAAAGCGGGCCATATAGGCGCCGGCACGCTCGGCCTTGAGGGGATCCTTCCCCGGAAGGGAGACATCGCCGTGGGGGATCAGTCCGCCGTAAAAGTCGACGCCTGGCTTCCTGCCGCTCATGCCGCTGTCGGCGTGAAAGCCTCCGGTGACGAAGGCGCCGATGGGATTGATGAAGATCTGGGCCCCCGCCTGGCCGACGATCGGCTCGAGCACACGCTCGAGTAGGCGAGATTGTGCGTCGCGCGGAAGAATATCCTTGGCATGCTGAGCAAGGAGCGTCACGGCGCGCATCTCCTTTCCCTCCATGACAATCTGCACCTTGCCGTCGGGCCCCAGCCAATGGAAGGCAGGGTCCAGGCGTCGGAGGTCATCCAAGCGGCGCGCCACGGAGTGGGCATAGACGACCGGGAGTGGGAGAAATTCGCGAGTCTCGCGGGTCGCGTATCCGTTCACGACGGCCGTGTCTGTAGCGCCCGACTCGGAGCCGCGCATCTCCTCGGACGACGGCTCGATGTTCACGAACACCTCAATGTCGTCGACATAACCGATGTCGTGGTAGACCGTCTTTGCGAGCGCTGCAACGTCGAAGTCGGCCTGGGAGTTCACTTCCCCGCTAACCATGAGCATTCCATGAGATCCGAATACCTTCACGTCGATCCGACTGTGGGGATCGCGGCGCAGGTACTCGTCGACGATCGCGTCGGCAATCTGGTCGCAGACCTTGTCCGGCTGTCCGGCCAGGACGGATTCAACGGCTTTAAACATAGAAAGTGAGATCTTGAGAAATCCGAATCGAGCTCAGAAATTACCAAATAAAAACGATTTACGCAACGGCATGAGATACGAATGAGATACGAAGAACAGAACGATCAACTTATCCACATCCAACCAAATTCCCTTATAATATGAACCTTGCGTTCGTATTTTGTTCGGTCTATAATACGAACATGAACCAAACATAACATATCGTATGTCCTTCCTCACAAAAAAACAGACCGAGATCCTAGCCTTTCTCCGCCGCTACATCGCGGACCATGGGTACGCGCCGAGCTACCGGGAAGTAGGCGACCACTTCGGCCTCTCGTCTCCGGCCACGATCCACCAGCATATGCAGGCGCTCGCGGAAAAAGGGGTTATCACCGTCGGAGAGGAAGGCGAAGCGCGATCCGTGGAAGTGGTGGAACCGGAACGGCCGACGGCCCCCGCCCTGCTCCTTCCCTTGGCCGGCCTCATCGCCGCCGGCGCGCCGATCGAAGCCTTGGAACAAAACGAAACTATGGCCGTGCCTGCAAGCTTCGTGCTCGACGGAGCCAACGCGTTCGTCCTCAAGGTCAAGGGACAGTCCATGATCGAGGATGGAATCCTGAACGGGGACTTCGTGGTCGTCGAACGGAATCCATCGCCGCGCAACGGCGACGTTGTCGTGGCGCTCCTCGACAATACCTACGCCACCCTGAAGCGCTTCTACCGCGAGAAGACACACATCCGCTTGCAACCCGCGAACAGCGCCCTGAATCCGATCTACGTGAAGGACTGCATCATCCAGGGCGTCGTTCGAGCCGTCATTCGACAATGCCGACCGGCGTAAGGCTCGGGCGGGACGCGCGTCGGGATCAGGGGCGCGTCAGGCCAAAAAGAAAAGAAACGGGAGTCCGCAAGACACATCCGTTTCCTTTCCTGGAACCTCCGGTCGCGTACGGGCGTGCCCGTCGCGATGGCGGCTTTGAAATTGTAAGGCTTTGCAGAAAAAAAGCAAAACGGGAAAAAAAAGCGGGTGGGCCGGGACAAGTGCAACGTTGGCGCGCCGCTCCTGGCCCTTCCCCTTGGGCAAACTTGAATTCCATTATTACCTAACGGCTAACCCCTCAACCATATGTCCACCCTCGCTCTCCGACATCATGCAACCACTCTGGCGTTTCTTCCCGTACGGAGGAGCCGTCGCATCGATAACGTAATACGCATGACACGCGTCTCCCTAAGCCGGCGCCAAGTCAGACGCACCGCGCGCGCCATCCTGGAACGGCTCATGGCGTGAGCGACGCGCTCGGCGAAGTTGCAGGAGTTCCGTTCGTTCCGAACGCTCCTTCTAACACGTGCTCAGACGGCGCGGGATTTCCGTCGGGCAACTCCCACGTAATCACGACTTCGGCGTATCCCGCATAGTCTTTTCCGGGTTCTCCGCTCCATACGAGAACGAAGAATCCGTCGACGTCCCGGGACAGCGCCCCAAGGGAAAAGAAATCATACGGGAGCGGCCGCACCAGCCAGGCTTCGTAAAACATGCCGCTTGCCTCGTCCGGTGTCGGTAAGGAAACCCCAATGGTATAGGAGACGACTCCCTCCGCCACACCCCGCGTCATTCGGCCCTCCGACGCGCCCCCCGACACGTCCCACAGGACTGCCTCGTCGCTTGGGGGAAAGGAGGTCGCTGCGAACTCGACGGAGGGAAGGGACGCCTCTGATTCCGCAACAGCGGAGGTTGCGTTCCGGCTCTGGACGCGCAGGTGATACACCCCGTACCCGAAAACCAGGATGCCTCCGGCGAGCACGAGCGCAAGAGTCGTCTGCGGCTTCCGCCTACGCGGGCGCAGCGCGGCCCTCCGACGGGATGGGATGCGGCGCATAGCGACGAATCAGGCAGTAACTTTTACGGCATCCGCCACGACGCGGGACACGCCCGGCTCGAGAATGGAAGGCAGAATCCGATCTGCCGCCGGCTCGGGAACTAGATCGGCCAGCGCGCGAGCTGCGGCCAGGCGCATGCCGGGCGTAAAGCGAGATAGGCGTCCTTCGAGAACCCCGAGAAACATGCCGGGAAATGCGAGAACATTGTTCACCTGATTCGGAAAATCGGAACGTCCCGAGGCGACGACAGCCGCGCCTCCCTGCCGCGCCTCGTCCGGCATGATTTCGGGAACGGGATTCGCCATCGCGAACACGACAGCCTGCGGTGCCATCGTGGCCACCAGATCCGCGGTCAGGAGGCCGGCCTTGCTGACGCCGATGAAGACGTCCGCGCTGCGAAGCGCGTCCGTCAGGGTTCCCTGCCGGCCTTCTGGATTCGTCTGACGGGCGAAGACGTCCTTGTAAGCATTCATTCCCCCGCGTCCCTCAGCGATCAATCCTTGAGAATCCACCATGGCGATATGGCGCGCTCCGGCGTCCCACAGCAGGCGACCAGAAGCCAGTCCAGCCGCTCCCGCGCCCGAGATGACGATACGTACGCCTGCGAGCTCCTTTCCGACCACCTTCAGCGCATTGAGAAGTCCGGCCAAGATGACGACGGCGGTGCCGTGCTGGTCGTCGTGCATGACAGGAATGGAAAGTTCCCGTATGAGCCGCTCTTCGATCGCGAAACAGGCTGGCGCGGCGATGTCCTCAAGGTGAATGGCGCCGAAGCCGGGCGCAATCCGCTTGACGGTCTCGACAATCTCATCCGGCTGCTGGGTCGCGAGACAGATGGGAAAGGCGTCGAGCCCCGCAAATTTTTTAAACAGAATGGCCTTGCCTTCCATGACCGGCAGTGCCGCTTCGGGACCGATGTTGCCGAGGCCGAGCACTGCCGAGCCATCCGTGACAACAGCCACCGTTCGACCCTTGATCGTCAGCTCCCTGGCAAGCTCCGGATCCTTGGCAATCGCGAGGCAGGGCGCGGCGACTCCCGGCGTATAGGCGACGGACAGGTCATCGCGCGTCTCAAGCGCCACGGTCGGCACGACTTCGAGCTTTCCCTGCCGCTCCTTATGGAGACACATCGAGGCATCGGAGTAGTCCATATGTGCTGTAAGCGATCATTGCTATAAATCCTCTACGTTCCTCAGGAATCCTCCTCCCGCAGGCCGGGACGGGGGCTTTTTGGTCGAAACCTCGCCCAGGCGGTCGAGGACGATGACCGCATCTCCTCCGTCGCCGTCCCAAGAGGACGCAGGGACCCGCAGGGACCCGCCCGACAGGTGGGAGGGAGGAGCCGTCCGCAGGCGGACGTGCTCGCACGCCCCTTTTGGGAGCTCCTGGACGAACGGCGAAGGCTGGCCGACCATGAGCGTATCAAATCCGCTCATGACGGGGTAGGTCAGGAAGAGCTGGCGGCGCGCCCGGGTCGACGCCACGTAGAACAGCCGCCGCTCCTCCTCGATCCCGCCCTCCTCCTCGAGCGCTCGAGGATGGGGGAATGCGCGGTCGGTCAACCCCATGAGGAAGACCGCGTCCCATTCGAGCCCCTTGGCCTGGTGGATGGTGGAAAGGACCATGCGCTCACCGTCGGCCTGCGCCCCCTTGGAACGCAAGGCTCCAAAACTTTCGGCCAGGCAGACCTCGTCGAGAAAGGCCTTGAGGTCGGGGGAAGTTTCCGCGAAGACGGCGAACTGCTCGAGGTCGTCGAGACGGTCGCGGAAGTCGGGATATTCGGCCTCAAGGGATTCGGCGTACCCACGGGCGACGACGGTACGGATGAGGTCTGCCGGGGACGGATGACAGGCCCGCATTGCCTCAAACGTGACGCGACAGCACTGCCATCCCTGCTCCGCGCGCGAACCGGCGTCCACGTGAACGGCCAAGGCGGCCTCAAGACTCCCGCAAGAACGCACGTGCTCAAGCAGGCGGCTGGCCGTGGCCGCGCCGATCCCGGGTTGAAGGCTCAAGACCCTGAGCCAGGCCATCTCGTCCCGCGGGTTAGCAAACGCACGCAGGTGGGAAACCACGTCCTTGACGTGCGCGCGCTCGAAAAACTTCATACCGCCCCGGTAGTCGTAGGGGACGTCCCGCTTCATGAGCTCAAACTCGAGGGGTTGGGACAGGAACGAAGCGCGGAACAGAACCGCGATCTCGGCCAGCGGGGTGCCCGCGTCGCGGAGCGCCAGGACTTGCTCGGCAATGTAGCGCGCCTCCTGCTGGGCCGTGCCGGCAAGAACCAGATTGGGCTTCTCGAACGGGGCACGAACAGCAGTAAGATCCTTCTCGAAGCGCGATGCGTTTTTCCGAATGACGGCATTGGCAAGATGGAGGATCTCGGGCGTGGAGCGGTAGTTGGTAGTGAGACGGAATGTTCGGGCGCCTGGAAAGCGGTCGGGAAAGCCAAGGATATTCTGAATTTCCGCAGCACGAAACGAATAAATACTCTGGGCGTCGTCCCCTACCACGAGCAGATTGCCATGGACCGAGGCGAGCAGACGCACAATGTCGGCCTGAACCACGTTCGTGTCCTGGTACTCATCAACAAGGACGTAACGGAATTGCGTGGCCAACCGTTCCCGCATATCATCATGGGTGGTCAGAAGCTCTCGTAGAAGCAAGAGCAGATCGTCAAAGTCCATGGCGTTCGACGCGCGCTTACGCGTCCCGTAGCGTTCAGCGATCTGCTCAATGGCGGGAAGCTGATCGAAAAAACCCGCCGAACGCCGCTCGACGACGTCGCGGAGCGTCTTTCCAGCGTTACGTTGATAGCTGATGAGGGAATGAAGAGCGGCCGGGGAGGGAAAGCGGCGGGCCTTGGGATCGACGCCCGACTCTTTCACACACAGCTTAAGGAGGTCTTTGGCATCTTCCTGGTCGAGAATCGTAAAATCCGAACTGTATCCGACCCGGGACGCGTACATGCGCAACAGCCTGTTCGCGACAGAGTGAAATGTGCCTCCCCAGACGTTCCCTGGAAGGGATCCACTTCCCCCAGCCTTGGCCAACAGTCCTTCCACACGGGAAAGCATCTCCTTGGCCGCCTTGTTGGTGAAGGTCAGAAGTAAAATCTGGTCTGGCGGCACGCCGTTTTCAACCAAGTATGCCACGCGGTAGGTGATGGTACGCGTCTTTCCCGATCCCGCGCCGGCGAGGACAAGGCAGGGTCCGTCGCCGTTCAGAACCACGTCCAACTGCTCCGTATTGAGCTCCGCCCGGTAGTCGATCCGGCAGCGCGACGGGTCAAAGGCTTCTGATTTCGAAGACAGGACGAATTCTTTCATAGGATGCCCATGGTACCACGCTCCGGTTCCATCAAAAAATGGGGTATCCAAGGAATTTAGTGGCTAACGGCTAACCTCCAAAATCACCCTTTTTCTGGTATCCTTGGGAAATGAAACATCATACCCATCTCCCATCCCTCGAAGACCACTATGCTCAGCTCCTAGGCCTC
>JACQWJ010000035.1 GCA_016209325.1 Candidatus Uhrbacteria bacterium | reverse complement strand
TGTTGAGCCCCGCGAGACGTAGTAGCCACTACGTTGAGCGGGGTCTACGGGTGCCCGTGAGACGAAAAGACGCACTTTTGCAGTGGTCCCTATGGAATCTCGACGAGCAAGCCACAGCCTTCGGAAGCCGGATCGTCCGTCGTCTGTACGGCGAGCGAAACACCGTCAACAGTAGCTTTCGGTGTCCCCTGAAGCGTCCCGGGCGGATATGGAGCGATGCAGGACCAGCTCACGGTTCCCATGGCATCCACGTATTCGACGGAGAAGCGGAATTGGTCTCCGGACGATACGCCGGCCAGGGCGTAGGTGATAGTCGAAGCATCCGAAACGGATACCAACGTCCGCCAGGTGAATCCGTACGATCCTTCCTCGAACACGTACGCACCTGCCAAGGTGATCCGTTCCGCAGACTGGCCGAAAGGCGTGGTCCAGGAAACGGCAATGGTCCGGGGACCGGAAGAAGGGTCCGGGGAATCGGTTGAGTCATCCGGAGTCGGCGTGAACTGTGGATCGTCTGTCTCCTCGGGCGTGGGTGTTGGCGTCACCTCCGAAGAAGGGTCTTCCCCGTTTGGACCGCCACACGCTTCCACCGTCGGGTCCAGCATATCGCAATCGGTTGCGTTGTTGGCGCCATCGCCGTCCATGTCGAGGTCGCAAGAGTCGCCCAATCCATCCCCATCGAGATCGGACTGGTCGAAGTTGTCGGCAAAGGGGCAGTTGTCCTGCGTGTCCACCACGAGGTCGCCGTCCGTGTCGGTTTCGTCGGGTGCGCACGAGAGGTCCGTGCCGCTACAGTCCTGGTCGATCCCGTCCCCGCATAGGTCCAGGGAACCGGGATGCACGTCCGCATTGCTGTCCCAGCAGTCGGTCCCGCCGGTGGCTTCGTTGCAGAACCCGTCACCATCCTTGTCGGTGCACGGAGAAGGCGTCGGGGTTCCCGTCGTTTGGCCGCCCGTTCCGGAGCCGCCTTCCTCGCCACTTCCGAGCTCGAACCCACCTCCGCATGTCGTGACTGCCTGGGAGGTAAGGCACCGCAAGTCAGCCGTGCAATTTCCCACCTCTTCCTGAATGGCTTCCACGTGCCCATCTTCAACCGTGAGGATCTGACGGTCATGGAATCCGAGAAGGAGGTAGGTCTCCCAGGTTTCGATCGGAGCCGCAACGCCGTCGGAGATGGCATACACAGCGGAGCTTCCCGCTTCTTTCACGAGACTTCCGTCCCGAAAGCGGACCGTGCCCTCGCGAACGGGCCAGGCGGTCAAAAACGCATGGCTGTCGGTGACGGTCGCGGGCGGATCCGAAGCTGCGTACGAGAGCCCCCAGGAAGCCAGAACTGCTTCCCACGAGAGGTCAGATACCCGGATCCGATAACGATCGGACTGGGTCTGTGAGCCGACAATGAGCCAGAGCGTCCCGTCATCATCAAATACCGCATCGGTCATTCCCTCCTCTGAAAGCGCAGGGCCTTCTTCGTAACAGCTGATTTCCTCGTTGGCCACGATGGCCACGTCGGCGAACTGATAACCAAGACTCCAAAACACCTCTTCGGTCTCGATCCAACGGCGCTTGCCGTCCTCCAGGAGATACACGGCTGTACCGTCGGGCGGTTTTATAAGCATGCCGTTCGGATGCCAACGGGTGACCGGAAGCGCTGAGCGATACCAGTGTCCGCTGCTACTGCCTTCACCCGCGACCCCGCACACGAAGTCGTCTCCTGAACGCTCCGAGAACCCGTCGTTCTCGGTCGCGTCTTCGGTATAGTACGTCGCCTCGATGGAAGTCCCGTATTGGGCCTGTTGCGAGGCGTCGCCCTGGTGGAGTCCGAGATGGACGTGGTCGCCTGAGCAGTTTCCAGTACAGCCCTCGTATCCGAGAAGCTGACCAGCCGCCACCTCCGCCCCGTCTGACACGAAGACGTCCTTGAAGTGGGCCAAAACCACGTAGGTACCGTCTCCGAGGTCGATGTTCACGTGGTAGCCGAAGTTCGACGTCGCGTTCTCGAGATGCACGAACGCGATCCCGCCAATCGGCGCGTAGACTTCTTCGTTAACGGCATTGCTTGTGTCGAGATCGACATCATGCAAGGTCGAGGTTCCCTGGTGACTGTAGGATCCTCCGGCTCCCTGCGTGCACAGCAGTGTCACATCCGCGGGCACGGAGAGATGGAGGACAGTCCCGCCTTCCCCGCCCTGGTCGGAACCGAGCAGTGAGCCGCAGGCGGAAAAGAACAGGAGCACGATGACTACAAGAACGAATACGCAGGCGTAGAACGGAAACATTTTCATGATCGTCATCTCCAAATAGGGTGGAGCGGGCGGCAACCCCCATGGTCAACCGCCTCATCCGAGCGCGCTAGTACTCCCACGCCGGACGAGAACGGTCGACCAGGTACGATCCTTGATCGGTCGTGATTGCAATGTCGTGCCGTCCAAAAATTTCCTCCTTGGACGACACGGTGGCGACCGACGTCTCCCCCAAGCCGTCGGTCGCCGAAAGGTGTCAAGCAACTCCGGTATCGCATTTTCCACCCATCGCGCTCGGTCAAACGAGGAAAAGGGCAGGCAAATGGGATGATGTGAGAAGATGCCGTTCCGCCGCAGGCCCTAGGCGCGTGACTGCCATTTGCCTGACCTGGGTCCGCGAACGGGACAGCATCTGTGCTCATCGAAAGTTGCAACAGTTCCCCGAAAGGGATCTGCGATGGAGCTGCAGGTGCGCTTCTCATCTGCATCCAGCACACCGCAAGATGAAACATATGTCAAAAATATTTTAGCTTAAACTAGCCAAAATAATTGTCTGTTTTCCTTGACGTGGACATTTCGTCTGTTCTACAAACCCACAAAAAATAAACGCGTTGTGTACCAACCACGTGTTCAACACACTTAACAGTTGGGTGGGGAAAACATTTCCTTTAGACAGAGAAAAAAGCGCATGCAACGAACGCAGATCCTCTCACATTTCCGCGTATGACCACGTTATCCACATCTCTGGACGATCCGCCCACGTTTGATGCATAGTGTGGGAACTTGTGACCGTTCGTAAAAATACGGATTCGCCTATTCGTACAAATTCGTAATTCGCCCCCTCAATCGTTTCATCCGTATGCTCGATCTCAAATTCATCCTCCAGAATCCGGAACTGGTACAAAAAGCGGCGCACGATAAGAACGTAACCGTTGACGTCGCTGCCATTGTGGAGATCGAGGCACGGCACCGGTCCGCACTCCAGGCGGTCGAAGAGAAGCGTGCTGAACAGAACAAGGCGTCCAAAGGCGGTCCCGTTTCCCCGGACATGATCGCGGGGTTGAAGCAGTTGAAAGAAGAAATCAAGACGCTTGAAGCGGAAGAGAAGGAACTGCAGGAACAATTGCTTCCTCTCCTCTCCAAGGTTCCGAACATCCCACTTCCGGAAGTTCCCGTCGGAAGGGACGAATCGGAAAACCAGATCTTGCATACCTGGGGCGAGATTCCGGCGTTTAATTTCGCACCCAAGGACCACCTCGCCCTCGGCGAGGCACTTGGCATGATCGACACCGAACGCGCGGCCAAGGTCGCGGGCGCGCGCTTCACCTATCTGAAAGGCGACGCGGCCCTTCTGCAGATGGCGCTCATCCAGCATGTCTTCTCAACCCTGACGTCCCCAAGCGTCATGGAAGAAATTGCGAAGGAGATTGGAAACGGCTGTTCGGCCAAGCCGTTCGTTCCGGTTATCCCTCCTGTCATGATCCGACCGGACGTCTTCGTGAAGATGGCGCGCCTGAGCCCGGAGGACAAGGACGAGCGCTACTACCTCCAGCAGGACGACATGTACCTCGTGGGAAGCGCGGAACACACGCTCGGTTCGATGTACCTGGACGAGATCCTTCCCGAAGCCGAGCTTCCCATCCGTTACGTCGGATACTCCACCTCCTTCCGCCGCGAGGCCGGCTCCTACGGCAAGGACACGAAGGGCATTCTCCGCATGCACCAGTTCGACAAGCTCGAAATGGAATCGTTCGTAACCGCCGAAAATGGCGAAACCGAACACCGCTTTTTCCTCGCCATCCAGGAATACCTCATGCAGTCGCTGAAGCTTCCCTACCGCGTCATCAAGAAGTGCACGGCCGACATCGGGAACCCGAACGCGAGTGGCTACGACGTCGAGGCCTGGATGCCGGGACAAAACACCTACCGCGAAACCCATACCGCGGACTACATGTCCGACTACCAAGCCCGCCGCCTCGGCACGCGCGTCCGCCGCGCCTCCGGCGAAGTGGAACTGGTCCACACAAACGACGCCACCGCCTTCGCGATCGGCCGCACCCTCATCGCCATCATGGAAAACAACCAGCAGGCGGACGGATCGATCATGGTTCCGGAAGCGCTTCGCCATTGGGTTGGGAAGGAAAAGCTGGAAATAGAGAAGAAGTAAACCAAAAAGACAGGGAGACCTGTCTTTTTGGTTGGTACACCGGCAACCCCCTGTAAGTCCCCCTTGGAAAGGGGGACACACGTTCCGATCCGATTTCCTCCCCTTATCCAAGGGGAGGTTAGGAGGGGTTGCCGACGGATTCGCATATTCGCCTGCCTGCCGGCAGGCAGACCACTATTCATATTTCGCCCCCAGACAGTTCCCAAGAAAAAGAAAAACGACGGCGCCAGAGGGCACGCCGTCGTCGAGGCCGGAACGGAAAAAAGTACGCGTTTGGTGCGCCGCGATAAAGCGGCGCGGAACCGGCCTCCGCCAGAGGAGCAAGAGAGTAGTCGAGTAGTCCAACTGGATCAGGACCACCACCCGAGGGTGGCGGTCACGCCGGGCATCCAGATCGGACGGGGCTTTACGGGGGCACTGCACCCACCGAAGCCCATATCGTATTTGATTCCACCATCGCGGACGTCCGCCCCTTCCGCATCGGACGGGAAGGAGCCGGGCGCCCACAGGGGACGCGGAGCCTCGGGAGCATTGCAGCCCCCGAAGCCGAGGTTGTAGCGGAATCCGTCGGGAACCAACGTGTCGTCCTGCTCAGGGAGCGGAACGTCACTCGGTGCCCAGACGGGCCGCGGCGGCTCGGGAGCGGCACAGCCTCCGAAACCGCAGTGGATGGAAAAAGAGGACGAACTATCGAACGAAAGGTTGGTGGTCTGCATGGCATTTCCTCCGTTACCGCCCGGCAAAGCGCCAAGGCGGGACGGGGGAGTTGCGCCCGATTCAGGCGACTTACGGGAGAACGAGGCGCTCCCAGACGGTACGGCGAAATCACGATGCATCCCTACTTTCGTGGAAACCTCCATTTCCGTTTTAACAGAAGCCACAAAATATGCAAGCAAACATGGGGATAAAGCCTTAGTCGCGAGAAAGCAGGAAACATCCCCCATCATTGCCAAAAAACGTGGCTTCCCCTATACTCTCCTCACTTTTATCCCCTAGCCCCGTCGGGCCATGCGTCGCTGTTGTGCCACGCTTTCGCCTGCCGGACATTGCCTTCTATGGCCTCCAAGTCAGCCTCCAAAAAGCAGCAAAAGAACCTAAAGGAAGACACAGCGTTTGGGAAACTCCTCGCCGAAAGCGGCCTCAAGATCCCAAAAGTCGGGGATGCCGTGACTGGAAAGATCATTTCTTCCAGCCGCCGCGAGGTACGGATTGACCTCGAAGGCGTGACGACAGGCGTTGTGCGCGGACGCGAGCTGTTTGCGGAATCGGCCCTGTACAAGGAACTCAAGGACGGCGACGAGGTGGAGGCGACCGTGATCGATCTCGAGAACGAGCATGGCGAGATGGAGCTGTCGTTCCGCTTTGCGGGCCAGCAGCGCGCCTGGGCAGACCTCCAGGGATTCTTCGCGAGCGGCGAGACGGTTCCTGTGAAGATCCTCGAGGCCAACAAGGGAGGCCTTATCGTGCAAGTGAGTCACATCGTCGGATTCCTGCCTGTGTCCCAGCTGTCTCCCGACCACTACCCGCGCGTGACGGGCGGTGACAAGAACAAAATCCTCGAGAAGCTGAAGAGCTACGTCGACGAGTCCATGGACGTGCGGGTCATCGACGTGAACGAGCGCGAGAACAAACTTATCGTTTCCGAGAAAGCGGTCTGGGAGGAGCGCCAGAAGGACATCATCTCCCGCTTCAAGGTGGGCGACAGGGTGGAGGGGGATGTGACGGCGCTCGCCGACTTTGGTGCCTTCATTAAGTTTGAATCGCTCGAAGGGTTGGTCCACATCAGCGAGATCGCCTGGCAGCGCATCGACCATCCCCGCGACCTGCTCAAGGTGGGGGACCAGGCCAAGGCGGAGATCATCGGCATTGAGGGAAGCAAGATCTTCCTCTCCATGAAGAAGCTCATCCAGGACCCCTGGACCGGCGTGCAGGAGAAGTACCAAGTGGGCGAGACGGTCCAGGGTAAGGTGCTGAAAATCAACCCGTTCGGATTCTTCGTGGAACTCGACCCGGAAATCCACGGCCTGGCGCACGTCTCGGAGCTGTCGGCAAAACCGGTGGCTGACGTGCACACGATCGCCAAGCCCGGCGACGTCCTTGATTTCAAGATCGTCTCGATCGAGCCCCGGGAGCACCGACTCGGCCTGTCGATCAAGGCGCTTAGCGAATCGACGGGATCCAAGGCGGAACCGGCCTCCGTCCCTGCGGAACCGGCCGCGTCCTAGGAAGCGGCACTTGGCAGGAAAGGCGTCCCAAAAGACGGGATGATCCCGTCTTTTGGCTTCTTGGAAAAAAACGCCCACGCGGCTATACTCCTAAAAGGAACGGCTGACGAACCTGATGCCATTGAACAACGCCATGTATCTATGAAACCCCTACCGAAACACATCATCGTCTTTTTCCTGGTCCTGATCGGACTGTCCGCTCTGTTTTCGACATACAAGCTCCGCGAGGACAAACCAGCAGACATCAGCGTGAGCCAGCTCGTGGAACGCATGCGGGAAGGACGTGTCGCGTCGATCGCTGTGTCGGGCAACGACATCACAGCCACCCTGACGGACGGTGTGAAGGAACAGGCGCGCAAGGAGTCAGAAGGATCCGTGGTGGAACTCCTGACTGCCTACGGGATCTCAACCGAGGATCTGCGCAGCGTGGACATCCGGGTGGAAAAAGCCAGCCGTGAAGCCTATATCCTGGGAGTCATCCTCCCTACGCTTTTGCCGCTTCTTATCATCATCGTCCTCTTCTGGTTCATGGTCCGTCAGCTCCAGGGGGCGAACAGTAAGGCTATGTCCTTCGGACAGTCGGGAGCCCGCGAGTTTTCGAGTGCCTCAAAGGATCGGGTTACGTTTCAAGATGTGGCGGGCGCCCGGGAAGCCAAGATGGAACTCATGGAAGAGGTTGACTTCCTCAAAAACCCTAAAAAGTTCGTGGACCTCGGAGCCAAGATTCCAAAGGGGGTGCTCCTTATGGGGCCCCCCGGTACGGGCAAGACGATGCTGTCCCGAGCAGTCGCGGGAGAAGCCAATGTGCCGTTCTATCACATCAGCGGATCGGAATTCGTCGAGATGTTCGTCGGCGTAGGAGCATCCCGCGTGCGTGACCTCTTCAACAAGGCGAAAAAGAGCGCCCCGTGTATCATCTTCATCGACGAAATCGACGCGGTGGGACGGCAGCGCGGCACGGGACTCGGAGGCAGCCATGACGAGCGCGAGCAGACCCTGAACCAAATTCTCGTTGAAATGGATGGGTTCGACCCGCACCTCGGGGTCATCGTGATTGCCGCTACCAACCGACCGGACGTCCTCGACCCCGCCCTGCTCCGTCCCGGGCGCTTCGACCGCAGAGTTGTCCTCGACCTGCCGGACATCGAGGAGCGTCTCGAGATCCTGAACATCCACGCCAAGAATAAACCGCTCGAGCCAAACGTGGACATGCGCCAGGTGGCTCAGCGGACCCCGGGCTTTTCGGGCGCCGACCTCGCGAACCTCCTGAACGAGGCCGCAATCCGCACCGCGCGCCAAGACCGCACGTCTGTCACGATGGAAGACGTGCTGGACTCGATCGAGAAGGTGCTCCTCGGACCCGAGCGCCGGAGCCACATCCTGTCCCCCAAGGAACGTGAAGTCACCGCCTACCACGAAGGAGGACATGCGCTCGTGGCCCACACGCTACCGAACGCCGACCCGGTCCACAAGGTCTCGATCATCAGCCGCGGGCGAGCGGCGGGGTACACGCTGAAACTGCCAACGGAAGACAAGAAGATGCACCGCCGCGCCGAATTCATCGACGACATCGCCGTTATGCTCGGCGGGTTCGTAGCGGAAAAGGAAGTATTCGGAGATGTCACAACCGGAGCGAGCGATGATCTCCGCAAGGCCACACGCCTCGCGCGTCAGCTTGTGACCCGTTACGGCATGAGCGAGAAGCTGGGGCCCCGCACGTTCGGCGACCAAGAGGAGATGGTCTTCCTCGGGCGCGAGATCCACGAGGCGCGCGACTACTCCGAAAAGTTGGCGGAACAGATCGACGAGGAGATCAACCAGCTGATCGGAACCGGCATGGAAACGGCCCTAAGGCTCATGCGGGAAGAGCGCGCGTCCCTGAACCTCATCGCAAATACGCTCCTCGAAAAAGAGACGATCGAAAAAGATGCGTTCGAAGCGCTCTTTAAAAAACCGTCCTCGGAACCTTCGGCACCTTCGACACCGAAGACCTGATAATCGAACTAACTGTAGGACTTTCGCGTTTGAGACTAGTTCTAGGAGCAAGCGAGTACCGGAGTAAGCCGTACTATACAAGTACGGCGTCGAGGGACGGAGCTTGCGACAACGCCCGCCGGAGGCGGGTCCGCCTTTGGCGGAAAATAGGCCAAAGGCGTAAGTCCTATATGCAATCGATTGAGGACCTCATCAAAAAGCACGGCACGAACGGACCGGCCCCGACAGCGTCGGACGCCGGCACCCTTGAAAAATTCGACGAAAAAATGCGCGAGGTGCGCAGCAAGGAAAAAGAACACGAAGCACAGCGTCAAGCCTCAGGTCTCAAGGTGTCCTACGTGAATCTGAAGGGGTTTCCAATTAGTCCCGAAGCCTTGTCTCTCGTCCCTCGCGAGCAGGCTGAACACCTACGAGTGGTCGCCTTTCTGTTTACCGGAAGCGAGCTCCGGCTGGGCGCCCTCGAGCCCCAGGATCCCGCCGTCCAGGAACTCCTGTTCCAGTTGACGGAGCGACATCACGCCAACGGTCTCGCGTACAAAATTTCCGAGGAAAGCCTCACAATCGCCCTCAAGTTTTATGACGCACTCCCGAAGATCAAACCGATCGTAAAGGGCGTGAACATCGCCGACGCCGAACTCGAACGATTTCAGTCGGCGATGGCGTCGTTTGCCGACATCCAGCAGGCCATCCAGCGGGCGTCCATCACCGACATCATGACCGTCATTATGGCGGCCGGCCTCAAGTTCGGGACGAGCGACGTGCACGTCGAAGCCGAGGAGACAAAGATCGCTGTGCGTTACCGCGTGGACGGCGTGCTGCAGGACGTGGCGTCCCTCCCCCACGCATCCTGGAAAAAAGTCATCGCACGCATCAAGCTCATCAGCGGACTCAAGATTAACATAAACGACAAGCCACAGGACGGTCGGTTCACCATCTTCCTCGCGAGCGGGGACACCGACGTGCGCGTGTCCACAATCCCGACCACCTGGGGCGAGTCGGTGGTCATGCGCATCCTGAAGCCGTCCGCCATCAACGTCGAGTTTTCCGAGCTCGGCTGGCGGCCACTCGTCGAAAAGAAACTCCGGCGAGAAATCGGGAAACCCCATGGAATGGTTATTACGACCGGCCCCACCGGGTCCGGAAAGACGACCACCATGTACGCTATCCTTCGGAAACTGAATTCCCCGGACGTGAAGATTATCACGCTCGAGGACCCGATCGAGTACAAGCTCGAGGGCGTGAACCAGTCCCAGATCGACCACACCAAGCAATACACGTTCGCGAACGGCCTGCGCTCCGTCCTCCGCCAGGACCCGGACGTGGTGATGGTCGGTGAAATCCGCGACCTCGAGACTGCCGAGGTGGCGATCAACGCGGCGCTCACAGGTCACCTTCTCCTCTCGACCATCCACACGAACGCCGCCTCGGGCGCGCTCCCACGCTTCATCGCGATGGGCGTGAAGCCCTTCCTGCTGTCGCCCGCGCTAAACGCGATCATCGGCCAGCGCCTCATCCGGAAAATCCACGCCGACTGCAAGACGGAAGACGCCGTCGATCCGGAACGGCTCGAGGAGATTAAGAAACAGCTAGCGACAATCTCCCCGGCTTCAGGCGAACCCGTTCCCGATTTGGAACGGCTCAAATTTTACAAAGGCGCGGGCTGCCATGAGTGCAACGGGACGGGCTATAAGGGCCGCATCGGCATCTACGAGCTCATCCTCATGGACGAACCGATCCGAAAGGCTTTGTCCGAGCGTATTTCCGAATACGAAGTCAAGCAGCTCGCCCTCGCCCAAGGCATGGTCACGATGGCCCAAGACGGCTTCCTGAAAGTCCTCGAAGGCCTAACCACCGTCGAAGAAGTCTTCGACGCGACGGGAGGGGAGTAATTTGATTTGGCTATCTCTTAGGAAGGACATGGAGGGTGATACGACGCGGATCTCCATCAGAGGAAAAAATAATCTCGTGGGTAGCTGGCAGGTTGAGGCCGGAAACGATCCAAGGCCATTCCATGAAGAAGACGACGTCGGGGCGTCCCAGCCATTCTTCAAGACCGAGGTCCGCAATGTCTTCTGGACTCTTCAGACGGTAGGCGTCCATGTGGACGAGCTCGCGGATGACCGAGTGCGAGGAAATCGGGTAGGTTTGCAGGACGGCAAACGTCGGGCTTCGGACGGGTTCGGAAATCCCGAGGGCTTCGGCAACACCCTGAACAAACGTCGTCTTGCCGCTCCCGAGGCCGCCTTCGAGCAGAACCACTTCCCCGCCCCGGAGCATGCGGGCGAAATCGGCGGCAATCCTTTTGGTTTCTTCGGCAGAATGTGAAATGTGTTCCATAGACCTACGCCAGCCGCATGTTCGGATCCGCTTCCAACGTCAACGGATCGACGAACTCCTGCCGCTGTGCGCGAAAAAAACCGGCCGCGGCGATCATGGCGGCGTTGTCTCCGGTAAAGGCAAGCGCGGGACAGAGAAACGGCACGTCCGGATGCCGTTCCCGGAGTCGGGACGCGAACTCTTCGCGCAATCGCGCGTTGGCCGACACACCACCCGTCAGAAGAACGGTCCGGGGTCGCAAGGCTTCCACGGCGCGCAACGTCTTCGTCGCAAGCACGTCCACCACGGCTTCCTGGAACGACGCGCATACGTCCGCTAAATCAGAAGCGTTCCGAATAGGATGAGACTTCAAGTGCACGGCAACGGCCGTCTTCAGACCCGAAAAGCTGAAGTCGAAATCTTTGCTGTCCAGCATGGGGCGCGGAAACAAAATGGCCGCACCGTTCCCTTTCTTGGCTTCCGCGGAAATCGCCGGTCCTCCGGGATACGGGAGACCGACGAGATGCGCCACCTTGTCGAAGGCCTCGCCAGCCGCGTCATCGCGCGTCATGCCAATGAGTTCGTAATCACCGTGACCCCTCATGAGGATGAGTTCCGTGTGTTTTCCCGAGACGGGAAGGCAGAGGGCGGGAAACAGGAGCCGGTCGCCGGTCGGCTGGCGCACGGCCTCGGGGTCCTTCGGGTCCGGAAGGCAGACGCTGTAGAGGTGGCCTTCCACGTGATTCACGGGAATAAGGGGCTTTCTCCAAACATGGGCGAGAATCTTTGCGACTTCGACGCCGATGCGAAGCGCGGGCACGAGCCCAGGGCCGGCGGTGACGGCGACCGCGTCAATCCCTTCCCCGTCATGCGGGACGCCGGCCGCTTCGAGAAGCGGATACACGACGTCCACATGCCGGCGCGCCGCGACCTCGGGGACGACCCCGCCATAGGGGGCATGGTCCTTAATCTGGGAGGCAGTCAGGTTGGCATGCAGGGTAAAAAACCGGCCATCCGTTTCAAGGATGGCGACGGAGGTCTCGTCGCAACTCGTCTCAAGGGCGAGGATGCGCATACGCTCAGGCCTGGCCCATGACACGGCGGACGGTCTCGACGATCGCCTGGGTCTGGGGGTCGCATTCAATATTTATCCAATCCCCTTCTTTCTTCTCCCCGAACGTCGTCCGAAGCAGGGTCTCCGGAATCAGGTGGACGGTAAAGCCGTCCGGAAACGTATCAACGACGGTGAGGCTTGCGCCATCAACCGCGATGAAGCCCTTGGGAAACACGTACTTCATCCACTCCGGATCAAGCTCAAGACGCAGGACGAAATTATTTGGAGTATGCTCGATAGAAACGACTTTCGCCTTGGCGCTCACATGGCCCGACATGAGATGTCCCCCGATCTCGTCGCCGATCTTCGCCGAACGCTCAATATGCACCCGATCACCGACGGTCAGCGAGCCGATGGTCGTCTTTTCGAGCGTTTCCCGCATGGCGTCGAACGTCACCTGGTCGTTTTGGATGCCGACGACCGTCAGACAGACACCACTTACGGAAACGCTGCCGCCGATTTTGAGTCCGTGGAGGCGCTCCGTATCGAGCGCGACCACAAAGGTGCGCAGCCCCTCCTGGTCGTGGACGCGGGTGACCGGAAACGATCCAGCGACAATGCCTGTGTACATACCCGCATACGCTAGCCGGTTAGGCAGGCTTCGGTCAAGCGACGCGGAGAGAAGCGAGGAAAAACCAAAAACCCCGCCATCCTGACCGCCTCGGGAAGGATCTTGCGAGCGTCCCAACCAACGCGGGTTGGAACAAGCGGTAAGATCCTTCGCTTCGCTCAGGAAGACGGGCGGTTTGGATGGATGCACGCATGACGGACGCAAAAGGGCAGGTTTGAAACCTGCCCTTGCCCGCGTCTGTTTCGGCCTCACTTCTTCTCCCCGTTTTGGAACCCCGTGAACGCGCGCAGGATCTCGAGCGGGACCGTGAACACCACCGTGTTCGACTGGTCGGAGGCGATGTCGTTAATCG
Source organism: Candidatus Uhrbacteria bacterium (assembly GCA_016209325.1). Lineage (GTDB taxonomy): Bacteria > Patescibacteriota > Patescibacteriia > UBA9934 > GWF2-40-263 > UBA10014. Next base: position 21,908 of record JACQWJ010000035.1, on the reverse strand, counting down.
AGTTCAGGGTGCGCAGGTGGAGAGCGCCGGCGGAGCCCGCGAGGATATCGGCGGCCTTCGCGAGGTTCTCGGCCGCGATCACCTCGCCTTCGGCGTTGATGATAACGGCACGGCGCTCGCGCTCGGCCTCGGCCTGCTTGGCGATCGTCCGCACCATGTCGGTCGGCAGGTTGATGTCCTTCAGCTCGGCCGCGGTGACCTCGACCCCCCAGTTGATCGTGGCCTCGTCCACGATCTTCTCGATCTTTTCGGACAAGGTCTTCCGCTGGCTCAGGAGCTCGTCGAGCGTCACTTCCCCGACGATGTTCCGCATCGTCGTCTGGGCGAGCTGGAGCACGGCGTACGAGACATTCTCGACCTCGATCACCGACTTCGCGGCGTCGACGATCTTGTAGTAGATGACGGCGTTGATCTTGGCCGAGATGTTGTCCTTCGTGATCGCGTCCTGGGACGGGACGTCGACAGCCTTCAGGCGCAGGTCGACCTTCCGCATGGACTGGAAAACAGGGATGACGAGACGCCAGCCGGGATCGACCATCCGCGTGAAGCGCCCCATCGTGAACTTGACCCCGCGCTCGTACTGATTCACTTGGCGGAGGCTCGCGAGAAGGACGACGACAACGAGGATGAGGAGGAAAGGCATACCGATTGCGTAAAAGGGTTAGGTGACTGCGTGCGTCTCGGAGCTGCCGCGGGCGAGCTGACGCACGGTCTCAAGCGTGCGTGTCTTGAGCCGCAGGCTCGTCCGCAAACTCTCCAGGTCCTCCTGCAGCCTGACATCGGAGGGAGCGGTCAGCATACGCAGGTCGCGGCGGTAGAACGGAAGCGCTCTCTGGGATGTTTTCCAAGTCTGCTTGGCCACCACGTCCCTGAGCTCGTTCTCGATGCTGGCAATCTCATCCTGCAGACGTTGCTGCTCGGGCGTCAGGCTGGGAGCGGCCTCGGACACCTGGGGGATGTCCATCTCGATGGTCGACGCGGCCGGTGGGCCTTCAAGCGAAGGCGGGGCGGTCCGCTCGGGAGCGGCGGGGGCGTCGATGGAAGAGCCGACACGATCGGCCGCGCGCATTTCCGCGCGCGCCACCTGCGCGGCATCGGGGGACGGAACCGCTTCGGCGCGCGCGCGACGCGGGGCGCTGTCCACACGCTCTTGAACGGACGGAAGCGGCGCGGTGTTCCGCCGGCTTTCCAAGCCGCGCTGATCCATGGCACGCAGACGTTTCAGGTGCACGATCCGATCGCGCAGGGTCTCGTCGCTCGGAGGCAGCTCAATGAGCCGCTTCCAACGCGAAACAGGAGCGACGCCCAGCACGGTGTCGATGGAATCGCGTTTGCGTCGCGGAAGGCCAAGCTCCCTCTCCAAATCGCGAATCTGCCTGGTCGTACGCGCGAGGCCTTCGAGCAGCTGACGGGTATGCGCGTCAAGCAGTTCCGGGGCCGGTGCGGGACCGACGGTGGACGGGATGAGCCCGGCGGGGATATTCACCTCGACAGTCGCAGCCATAGGCAGATCCTCGGACGCGGCCGGGGCGGTGTGCTCGGAAGCGGCCGCCGCCGGCTGTTCGGAGGCGTCGATGAACGAGCCCACATGGTCTGCCACACGCAATTCCGCACGTACCTGTTCTGCAGTGTCGACGAACGAAACGGGCTCGGCCCGTGCACGGTGCAGGACGGCCTCCAACGCCTGTGTGACGGGTACCGCAGCCTCGCGCGGACGCAGGCCGCGCTGGTCGATCCCGCGCAAGTTCGTCAAGCGACGAATCTCCACATTCAGCGCATTATCCGAAGGAGGCAGTAGATCGCGCTTCCAAAGAGGCGCCGTATCACGTCCAAGAAGGACGTCAACGCCGGTGCGCTTCCAGCGTGGAAGCTTAAGCTGCACCTGGAGATCGTCGATCTGCCGGCCGTAACGCTTAACGCTCCGGCGAAGCTCCGCCGTCACGTCACGCGGAGACCTGCCGGTCTCTATAAAATCCGAGTCTTGTCGGGAAACCGAAGCGGCGGGAGGCGCATCCTCTTCGTCCTCCGAAATATCAAGAGATTCATGGGAAGATGCAAGCGTAAATTCCGAAACAGCATTCTCTCCCATCACACCATCAGTCGCTTTCGTCACCGACGCACGCGGCGGCTCAGCGTCCGCTCCCACCCTTTCGTCGTAAAGGAATTCCGCGGGCGCTTCGTCCTCAGTGGTTGATGCCACAACCTCCGGTTCAACGGCCTGAAGGCCGCGCTCTGGGTCAAAAGTGAAAGAGGGGGGAGCGTCGATTTCCTCCGGAGTCAACTCTTGCACGGATTTGCCGCGTGCGAAAGCGACGTCCTTCTTAGTAGGAGTATTGGCGGCGGCGGTCGTGAGCTGCTCAAGGTCTCGAGCAACCTTTTGGAATTGCAAAAATTGCAATTCCGGCTTAGGCTGACGTTCCTGCTCAAGCTGCGCCCGGTTGGCCACGACCCGGCCCGCGGCCTCCATGAGGAACGGGCTGATGCGGTTGAAGAGTTCCAGACGCACGCGAGACCGGTCCTTGTCCGTTTGCCGCAGAAGGCGGGCGGTATCCACGCCTAAGACGCCAAACACCGGCTGGTAGGCGCGCAGCTTGTCCTTAAGAACGGAAAGGGGCAAAACGTCGATCTGATCTGCGAACGCCTTGAGCGAGGCGAGATCCTCCATGGCCCGCATGAAGCGGCCATAGTCCTTCTCGGCCACGTGCTTTCCCCAGTGCTCGAGAACGGGGTATTCGCGCCGCTGCTCTCCGGTGGGCTCGAACGCCTGGCGCAGCTCATCGAATTCCCGCGCGACCGCCGCCGGGATCTGGTCGTACACCCCGCCGTCCCGCAGCGCGTCGATCCCAAGCGCTAGCTCATGGGCGATACGACGCCGGTCTTCGGTCCGAAAATGCGACGGAAGGGCCGCCCGCTCGATGCTGTTGACCAAATGCAAATAATTGGACCCAGGCCGCTCTCTAAGGAATGCCTGCAGCACGTCCAACAAAGCGATGGCCGTATCCCGGCTGACAAGACGTGTTCGAACTTCCTGAGACAAAGACGCATCACCCGTCAAGCGTAGAAGTGCAGCCGTTTCCACAGGACTCAACCCACCCTCGGCCGATTTCTCCTGAAGGTAAGCCTCGAGGGTGCCATCTACGGTCTGAACGCGCAAAGCCTCATATGCCTGCGCAAAACCGGCGCGAGACTGTTCAACTTGCTGGTCAGGCGCTGGCGCGACGACGTCCGGCTGAGGAATCGAAACGACAGGTTCATCTTCTTCCAACAGCAAGTTCCCGGATAACTCCTCATCAGCTTCGGTAGGCACCCGCTCGGACCCGCCCTGTCCAGACGAGCGCCCATTGCTCGAACCACTTGTTCCGAGCTCGCGGAGGGTCTGCAGCTGACGTTCGAGGTTCGAAATCTCCGTATGACCCAGGCCCGCTTCCTTTCCTCCGCGGATCTGTTCTTGAACCAGGGCGATCTGGGCTTCCAGTTTCGTAATTCTCTGCGAATCCTCTGCCCCGCCGTCTGTCGGCTGGTTATCCAGACGAAGTTCCGCTTGCCTTTTCTCCGATAAACGATGAGACGCTTCCAAAACGGCGATCTTTGAAGGGCCGTGGGCAACGACGTCCTCAAGCTGGCGCTTGCGGGCTCTTAGAACCACGAATCTCCCGTCCCGCGCCTGCTGAACCAGCGTATCGGGTTCCACGGGGTTCTCCTGCACAAAGCGGGCAAGCTCTTGGTCCCTAACCCTAAGGCTTCGATCGTCGTTGAACTTCTGCTCAAAGGGGGAAGATTTGATCTTCTCCTTCAGGCGGCGATTATAATCGATGGTGGCGTGGTAGCGTCTGAGGATGTCGGCCTTTTCCTTGGAAGAAAATTCGGCAAGCCCTTCCTTGACCGTTTCCAAATCCTCTCGCGCTTCCTGAATAAGCCGCGCGCGGGTTTGGGCGTACTGACGACGCGCGTCCAAGGACAACTGCCTCGCCAAGCGCGTTTCCAGCGCGCTGGCGAAGGTGTTCTCGTTCTGTACGACGTCCTCGCCAATTCGGGAAGCCCGTTCAGGGGCGAGATGCAGCCCGGCATCGGCCACCCGCTTCGCCCGGTCTATACTAAGCACGTTACCACGTGCACTTTCTCTATCCCCCATGACGACCTCGTTGTCTTCTCGGAGCCCGAAAAGATCGATGGCATTCTCTCCTTCTTCTTCTGATGTCGTATCCCGAACCTGTTCGCCCTCCGTCTCGACTTGCAAACTCGGACCGAAGTCTTCCAAGCGTTCCGCAGATGACCTTTCACCTCGACCTGGCATAGCAAAAAGATAAGGGGTTGAAAATAATTGATGCCATTTTACCCTACTTCCCGATTGTCTCCAAAAGACAAAGGGGGCTTTAGCTTTAGGCCGCCTTTTTCCTTTCCGTCTCCTCACGTGTGGCAGCCCGAGCGTCCGCAATACGGCGGCGCACGTCGACCAGGCGGTTAAAGACGGTGTTCACGGCCTGAAAGCGACTGGCGCGCCCCGTACGGACGTGGTCCGTGGCCGTGCGATCGCGCTGGGAAATGTTCTCCTGGAATTCCGCCTCCAGTCTTGCAGTGGAATTTTCTAGACGCGTGCGCTCAGCGAGATCGGAGACAGTGGCGAGCTCGCGCCGGACGGCATCGCGTTCCGTATAGGTCGCGCTTGCGACCGTATTGCGCCGGTCGCGCTCGGCGTCGTCCGGACGCTCGCCGTAGGGGCCCATGGCGCGCCCCTTGGCTTCTCGGAGCTCGTCTTCCAACATGCGTGCCTCCTTTTCCATCTGATCCGCGCGGTTACGGGGAGACACCTCGACGGATTTGGACCCGAGGACGGGCCGCTGTATTTCCTCGTTAAATCGCTTACGGCTCTCTTGTATGCGCGTAATCCTTCCCTGAAGGATGTCACGCCGCTGCTGCAATTCAGAAAGAGGATCTCCTGCGTGTTTGGAAAAGGACAAGATGACCGCAGCCTGTTTCTTTAAGCCGCTTATCCACCCGGAAACGCGCGAGGACGGTTTTACTGGCCGAAGGTTGGCAATGCGCCGGTTGAACTCTTCGAGCTGACGCTCCATGGGGGCCAAAATTTCCGCGTCGTCCGTCTCGGCAAAACGCATCTGCTCGCGCGCGATCGGAACCCCGTCCACGGGTTCAGACGCGGGCTCGGGCTCCGGCCGTACGCGTTCCATATCCAAAAGTTCGCGGGGCGCCGGACGGTCCCCGCGCCGCTCGGAAGTGGAGGCCGGGATATCCGGATTGAACGAGGCGAGCCGCAGCTCAGGTCTCGGCTGGCGTCCGTCTTCCGGGCCCTGGTTTGAACCAAAGTCGCGTTCCGGAGATGAAGGGTATGCGCGTGCCGCAGATTCCCTGCCCATATTTTTCTAGAGAAAAAAGCTAAATTTAGCTTTGATTTTAGCAAAAAACTCCGTCTGTGTCAATCGCATACGCGCGTTTACCCCGCCGTTTACCCCGCCGCTTGACGCGCATGGGCATTTCCGCTAATCTAGCGGCACTATTTCGGTTCCTTGTTTAATTCCAGATCGCCTGTCCATGAACGGTTTATTCCTGAAAAGGAAGAACAGTGGAACGAACGTTCCAAAACCGGTCCTCTTGAAGGCGCAATGATGTACAGTATGTCAGAAGACAAGAAAGACGAGCAACAGGACGCCGTTGCCGAGCCCGTGACGGCCCCCGCCGCGGAACCCGCGTCCGGAACCACCAACGTAACGCCGCCTCAAGAGGCGGCGGCCGCTCCCGAAACGCCGACGGAAACGGACGAAGACGAAGAAGTGTCGCCTCGCGAGGCGACACTTCCCACGGAAACGGAATCCGTCCCGGCCCAAGTCGTCCAGGCGACCGACCTCCGCCCGGGCATGACGGTGCGCGTCCACGAGCGGATCAAGGACGTCTCGGCCAAGGGCGAGGAGCGCCAGCGCATCCAGATCTTCCAAGGAATCGTGCTCGGCATGCGCGGCGCGGGGATCACCAAGACCATGACGATTCGCCGCGAGCAGAAGGGCTACGGGGTCGAAAAGATCTACCCTCTGCACAGCCCCGTCATCGCTAAAGTGGAAGTCGTAAAGGTCGCCAAGGTACGCCGCGCCAAGCTGAACTTCCTCAGCGACCTGCGTCACCGCTTCAAGCGGAAACTGAAGGAAACCTGGAACACGTAAACGATCGCATACCAAAAATCCCGCCTCGCGAGAGACGGGATTTTTTGTTCTGAATAATCAGAACGTCTGGGCGTCGCGCTCGGTCAAGATCGGCTGACCGAGGACGAGTTCGGTAAGATCAAGCTGGTTGATCTCAATGATGCCCTTGTTCCAGACGGCTCCGAACACCTGTTCGGCAATGATCTGAGTCGTGATCCAGTGCAACTTGGTATCCGTGCCAACCATGTACATCTTGGGATCTCCTGCGATCTTCAAGCGAGAGCCGGGCGCGTAGGAGGCCTTGGGCCCCTCCGCGAGGGCGGCGAGCTCGCTCTTCGAGACGGTCTCGACTTCCTTCCAATCGGCAAACCAGCTGGCAAAGACCCGCTCATTGGGGATCTCATGCTTGATATTGTCGACCACGAGATAGGTCGAGGCGGATCCGCCCATCTTCACAGCGCGAGCCGTGGAAGCCTGAATGAGGGCTCCGGCGGCGACTGTCGCCTCGTAAATACCGGCCCCGTCGCGCCAGTAGACATGCGTCTCATCGGCGAGCGTCGGGCGGGAGCCATAGCCGAGGGAAAATTGTGTGCCGGTTTCCGTGTCCCGGTACCACACGCGGCCCGAGGCGTCCGTGCCGACCAGGATCGATCCCAGGCTGTCGGTCGCGGCAAACGAGAGGTCCGTGGTCTTTCCACTTCCGAATTCGTACATTTTGCCCGCGTTTTCCGAAGCGTAGAACAGGCGGTCGGCATCGAGGTGGAACGTCTGCGGATAGCCGATCGTGCCGAGATTCAGGGTTCCGTCGGTATCGCTCACCCGGAGCGTGTCCTCAGAATCAAGCCACGCCATGCGGCCATTTACGACCTGAAAGGCGTCGTCGCCCTCCCGGTACCAAGTGAGGTGGTCACCCTGTGCCACGGCGTTCGTGCCGTCAAAGACGTAGCGCTGGTACATTTGGAAGTATTCGACCGAACCGTCCTCCCGGAAGTGGGCGCCCACAATGTCTTCATTCGGCGGCGTCCACGTGCCAGGCACGGCCCGCATGTCGACTGGATCCTTGGAGGTGTCGTAGATCCAGAGCTGCTTGTTGCCGTCCGGAAACACCATACGCGACAGCACGCGGCCGTCCTGGGTGTCCTGGATATCCTCATGGTTCAGGATCCAGTGCTTGGTCACGACGCGCATGTCGTCGGCCTTCTTGTTGTAGGAATAAATGGTAGCCTGAGAATAGCCAGTATGGCCGTTCCAGTTGAGGGTGGGGTTAAGATACGTCATCCCGCCGTCCACAAGGACGTCCATCTCGACCACACCGTCCATAAAGAAATCGTCGGCATAGGTGGTTTCCTCGCCCGTGTCGGGGTTCACCCCGACGACATCCCAGGTGTGGTTTTCCAAGTCAGCCGCGTCCACGTAGACGAAGGCTTCACCATTGGCAAAGTAGCGTCCCTCGCTGAGCGCTTCCGCCGGCACGTTGGAGATAAGGCGGCGCATGCCGTCCTTCAGGAAATAGACGTTGTAGCGTTCGCACGGATTCGTTTGGCAGGTCTCGACCGGCTCGGCCACAACAACGTGAGATCCCAAAGACAGGGGTCCCTCGGCATTCCCGGCAAAAGCGAGCTTCTCGACCTTGTAATGATCGTAATTCCAGGCCTGTGTGGCTTGGATTGGTTCCCAAGCGCCGGCGTCGGCTTGGCCGCGGTAAGCGAGGGGGTTGAAGGCCGTGGCCAAGGCCAGACCCGCGAGGACGATGTTGCGTACATGCATACGAATGGTCTTACGGCTTTGCCCGCGGTCTTCTCCCGGGGCGTAAATTAGACCGGCTAGTGTATCAGAAAGCCTTATAAATGTCAATGCTCTATGTCAAAAAGACGCTATAAACAGTCATAACGTCTTTTCTTGCTAATTGCAGAGAGTCAGGAGGTCTTCTCGATCATCTTGTCGATGAGGCCGTAAGTGACCGCGTCTTCGGCATCGAGGAAGTAGTCGCGGTCCGTGTCCTTTTCGACTTTTTCCTTTGATTGGCCCGTGTGGTGCGCAAGGATGGTGTTCAGGCTGTCCTTCATCTTGAAGATGCGCTCGGCGTGGATCTTGATGTCGGTCGCCTGCCCCTGCACGCCGCCGAGGACCTGGTGGATCATGATCTCGGAATGCGGCAGAGCGAAGCGCTTACCCTTGGCGCCGGCGGCAAGGAGCACCGCCCCCATGGAGGCCGCCATGCCGATGCAGATGGTCGAGACGTCGGGCTGCACGTACTGCATGGCGTCGTAGATCGCGAGCCCGGCCGTGACCGAGCCGCCGGGAGAGTTCACATAAAGCTTGATGTCCTTCGTCTTGTCCTGGCTTTCGAGAAAGAGAAACTGGGCGATGACCGTGTTTGCCACCCCATCGTCGATCTCCGTACCAAGAAAGATGATGCGATCCTTCAAGAGGCGTGAGTAAATATCGTAGGCTCGCTCGCCGTAGTGGGTCTTCTCGATGACCGTCGGGATGAGGAACTGGGAGCGGATGTTCAAGGGATGGGAAGGCATAGGGATGCAAGATTAGGAAAACATCATAACCACAAGTTACAAATATCTCCAAAATATTTTTCACAATCAAACCTTGGTTTGTGGGTCGCAATCTGCTCAAAGAAAGCTCGCTCTGACTCTGGAACGTCATCCGGTGCGAGATATGTGCGGATATCGCCTGTTTTCGTGTTAATTACTAAATAATCAGACACTTGCTCGTCGGAATAATAAATAAATCCAATATCATCATTGATCAAGTAAGAATGGTATCCTTCTTGAGCATCATCCACAAAACTCAAAGATTGATTGATGACATACAAAAAATCTCCGACAACAAGAAATCGTTCGACTTGGTTAATACCAATAATCGTATTGTAAACATGTTTTTTATTAACATGAATTCTGTATGTCGTGTCATAGAATCGACGTTCAGGTGTTCTCTCAATCGTTATCACCCCGTAACAGTCTCTTGTTTCCATAGATTTATCCAACCAATCGGATGCACATCTCGCGATAATTTCTCTCAGTTTGACATTGTTTTCTGGATTAAAAATTGCATCTAATACAACAGAAAAAGAACAAAGTTTTTTGTTGATGGCATCTAAGGATAGATGCGTCTCACATTTCTCGTACAGTTCCTTGGCGAGCACGACCCGTTCCTGGAACGGTTGAGAACGGATACTTAAGATGATGGAAATGAGGATCGCTATGAGAATCGCAAGCCAACGCAAGACATCTTTTTTGTGCATAAAAAGATGTCTTTAACGCGTAGTGTCAAATGAGATGACCACGTCATACTTGGTGATGACCCCGAGGAACAGACTCACCACAGCTGCATTGTTTGCCCATGATGCCCAATTGTTTATGTCATAGTTATGTAGTTCAAAATTGTATAGATCAGATATTTTTACAGTCAAATTCCATGTGCCATTTTTTTGTGTTCCTATGATACGAATATCAGCGGTTTTGATAGATGTATAGAGATCTTTATTGTCATTTTTTATAAACTCGATCCCATCTATTGTTTTTCCATTTTTATCAGGACATACCGTCACATCGAAAGATTTTGCATTCGTCTTTTTAGCATTACTGGTGGCCGATTTAAGGCAATCCTTAAAGATCTGTGATCCCTTAATTTCGTCCACCACATTCCCATACGATCCCTGGTTCTTCTCCGTAATCTTGATGTTTTTTGGATTGAGCTTCAATGCATGGAGCATCAAAGCCGAAGAGATCGGACGATTTTTATTCAGCAAGGCAGCTCCCGCCGTCCACATCTCCTTTTGGACGAGGAGTTGGATCGCGTCGTACAGGGGGCCGATGATTGTTTTTACGAGTGCTCGCATGGCGGTACTCATGCCTGAAATCGCCGTGACCTGACCACTTGCGGTGACAACAGCGGAAATGGTGTTGACCCCGAGTGCTTCAAAAGCGACGCGCATTGTCTTTGAAAGTGATTTGACACTGATCTCGACCGAGGAGACGCCTCCTTTCCCCGTCACCGTCGAAGCCTCGTCATCGTATACATCATCGAGTTGATCGACGGGGATCACGTTGCCATCTTGATCGAATGCGATGACCTCAGACGGGTTCGCGTCGAGGATGTTGGCAACTGCTTCGATGCTCATGCCGTCTGTGACGGTTTTCTTTGGGGTGATGGTGAGTGTGGTTCCGGTGTAGGACTTCTCGAAGTCGTCGATATCGAGCTCGATGTTGCCAAGCTTTGTATCGGCGAGTTTGACCGTGGAGTCCGTGAACGCGACGACTACGGAGTAATGGGCAGAGCCATCTGGGGCTTTGTCATTTACAAGGACGGGAAGTGTTGCGATTTTCAGAGCAGGCAGACTCCAGCGCTTCATCTTCACGTCGTAGCCGAGCGAGCTCGCGGCCTTCTTGAGTCCAAGCAGTGTTGTTCCATACTCCTCGGTCGTCTGAGACAGCTCGACAATAGCCATCTCGTCTCCCGCCGCCCCACCCTTTTGAAGGATGAGTGTGGCAAGCGCGGCAGGACCACAGGTGTACTCGGTGGTCTGAGGGATGATGTTTGTGAAGTCTTTTGTGGTTTCCTCGATCCTTGGATCAGAGGGTTCCTCGTCGTCGGTGACGGATTCCGTTTCCGCGACAGGAACGGGAGTGGAATCCTCCGTGACGGGAACGAGGTCTGGTGTGATGTGCTGGACGACTGGAGGCACAACACCCTCCACAGAAAGGGTCTCCGGAATCGTTTCCTGTGTGACGGCTGGGACAACGTCGACAACGACTTCCGGTGTGGTGGTCGGTGTGACAATCTCATCGGCGAGTGCTTTCAATGGAACTATTTGCACGCATAACACAAACATGACAGCGAGCTTCAAGAACATCTTATGCATAAGGGATGCGAAAGAAATACAAGGTCAAGAGAATACCAAAACGGTATCACGTTCTCGGGAGCGAAGCCACGCGCCAGGCGTTCCCTTCCCCGGGAACCAGACAGGCATGGCGGAGCGTGAACCCGGCGGCCTTCACGTGTCCCCCGCCACCGAACGCGCGGGCCAGCCGGGCGACATCGTAGACGGAGGTGCGCATGCTCACCTTGATTCCGCCCTCACGGGTCTCCTTCAGAACGAACAGCGTGTGCGCGTTCACGACGACGTTCAGGAAATCCGACAGACCATCGACCTCGTCGTCCGTTACATCGTTCTCCTCGATATCACGACGCAGGATGCAGGTCGAAACACAGCCGCTCTCCGCGTGCCGACGCAGGCGTTCGAGGGCCGTGCCCCACATGCGGAGCGCCGGCACGGTGCGGTTACGGAACAAGAGACGAATGACATCGTGGGGACGGGCCCCGTGGAGGACGAGCTGCGAGGCGGCGTCAAAGGCCCTGGCGTTGGTGCCGTCGTTGAAGAAAACGGTGGTGTCGAACGCGATGCCGCATAGGAGGACCGTGGCCGACTGCTTGCTCGGGACAATGCGGTTGACGTCGAAAAATTGATGAACGACCTCGCAAGTGGCAGGTGCCTCGACGAAGACCAGGTTTAGGTCGCCGTAGCCGACATTCGTCTTGTGATGGTCAACATTGATGAGAAACGGCCGGTGGGGCACTTGGGACAGGAGACGGTTCACATAAACCTCGTTCGAGCAGTCGAAGGAAACAGCGAGATCGATGTGCGGGTCGGCAAGGACGGCCGGATCGTCGGTACACCAGTCGGCATGCGGCAAGAACCGGTACTTCTCCGGAACGGGGCCGGAAACCAGAACACGAAAGGGCGTGCCCAGGCGATGCAGGTAGTCGGCGACAGCCAAGGAGGAACCGAGCGAGTCCCCGTCGATCCGTTCGTCGGCAATGAGAAGCACCCGCTTCGCCCGAAGAAGCCTGTCGTGCATCTGGTGAAAGAGGTACTGGTGCATAGCGAGCCTGAAGAAGGGGTGGATTATAGCGCGGAAATCCCGTGGATGCAAGAAGATGGAAGACGTGAGCGTTGAGATTTTAGGATTGGGGATGCTGGCCTCTACCCCGTCAGAGCGCAACCCGTTATAATGCTTCCGCTATGCATCTGGCCCGACTCGAGCTCCACGGATTCAAGACGTTCGCCCAAAAGACGGGACTCGTTTTTCCGTCGACGTCCGCAAACGGGGGGAACGCGATCACGTGCATCGTGGGGCCGAACGGGTCGGGCAAGTCGAACGTGGCGGACGCCATCCGCTGGGCGCTCGGAGAGCAGAGTCTGAAACTGCTGCGCGGCAAACAGTCGCAGGACGTCATTTTCTCCGGTTCGGCTGGGCGCGGGCGCGCGGGGTTTGCCGAGGTCAGCCTCACGTTCGACAACCGCGAACGGGCCATGCCGATCGACTTCGCCGAGGTGGTCATCACCCGGCGACTGTACCGCGACGGGGAGTCAGCCTACCTCCTGAACGGGACGGAAACACGCCTCTCCGACATCCGCCTCCTGCTTGCCGAAGCGAACGTCGGACAGCAGTCGTACTCGGTCATCGGCCAAGGCATGGTCGACCACATCCTGCTGGCTACTCCCGAGGAACGAAAAGCGTTCTTTGACGACGCGACGGGGGTGAAGCCCCTCCAGCTCAAGCGGCACGAGGCCATGCTGAAGCTGAAGCGAACGTACGAGAACCTGGAGGAAGTGGAGATGCTGCTCCGCGAGCTCGAACCGCGGTTGAAGAGCTTGAAGCGTCAGGTAAACCGACTCGAAAAACGCGGGGAGGTCGAGGCAGAGCTCCGGTCGTTGCAGACAACATACTACGGCTCCCTCTGGTGGAACGTGCAGGACGAGCTCCTGCAGGCGCGTGGAAAGCACCAGACAGTAGGGCACGAGCTTGCCCAGGCCCAGACGCGCATTCAGGAAGCGGAAGGACGGCTGGCAAGCGCGGAAGCTGAAGATGACCGCCCTCCGGAGGATGCCGGCCTGCTCGCCCTGCAGAAAACCTACCGTGAACTGCAACAGGAGCGCACGCGTCTCCGCGACGAGGAGTTCGAGCTTCAGCGGCAGCTCGAGCTGGCCAAGGTGCGGGCGCAGTCGAACTGGGCGCCCCTGCCCCTGTCGAAAATTATCGCCGAAGTTGAGGACATCCACCGGGACCAGCAGGAGCTGCTGGAACAGTTGCGTTTGGTCAAGGCGCTGGACGAGCTTCCGGCGATCGAGGCGGCGCTCGACGCAGGGGTGAAGCGCTCCTCACAGCTAGTGGGACGCCTGCAGCGCCCGGCGCCCGAAGACTTCAAGCCAGACCCGGGGGTCCTCAACCGCATCGAAGAACTCCGGAAAAAGCGGACACAAACCGAGAAGCGCCTCGACGAGGTCGAACAGGCCATGGAAGCGCACGCACATACGGAGCGCAGGCAACGGAGCGAACTCTTCGAAATCCAGCGCGACCTTCGGGAGCGGCAGCGGCTCCTCCACGAACTCGAGATGCGTCAGCACGCCGTTCAGATCGACCTCGCGCGCCTCGAGGAGCGGGAACGGAACCTGGGCCGGGAACTGGAGACCGAGACGAAGGACCTGGCCGCTTCAATCCGGGGGCAGCGTCCGGCGAAAGGCGTGAACGCAGAGGCCCTCTTCCCCGACATCCAACGCTTGCGCTACCAGCTCGAGCTCATCGGTGGCATCGATCCGGAAATCGTCAAGGAATACGAGGAGACAAACGGCCGCTGGACCTTCCTCGAAGGACAGGTAGGAGACCTGCGGGGAGCGCTGAAATCGACGGAAAAAATCGTCGACGAACTCGACCAGAAGATCCGCGGCCAGTCCGAGGAAGCCTTCCGCAAGATCAACCGGGAATTCGAGCGGTTCTTTAAGATCCTATTCGGTGGGGGCTCGTGCGAGCTCGTGAAGCTAACGGCCGCAGAGTTGGCGGAAGAGGGAACGGACCTGACCCCGGAGCGGGCCTTGGCGGACACGGGAGAGGCCGAACGGCAACACGAGGAGCAACCGATTGAGGAACTGCGCCACGGCGTCCGTGAGCGGGAGGACCGCGTCCTCGGCATCGACATCCAAGCCACGCCGCCCGGCAAGAAACTAAAGGCACTGAACCTCCTCTCAGGCGGCGAGCGAGCTCTCACCTCGATCGCACTCGTGTCCGCCATCATGACCGTCAATCCCGCCCCGTTCGTGGTGCTCGACGAGGTCGACGCCGCGCTCGACGAAGCGAACACGCTCCGCTTCGCGGCCATCCTCGAGGAGCTTCGCACCCTCACCCAGTTCATCGTCATCACCCACAACCGCGCGAGCATGGAGAAGGCCGACGTTCTCTACGGCGTCACCATGGGCGACGACGGCGTCAGCAACCTGCTCTCGGTCAAACTCTCCGATATGGAACATGTGGGAACGGCGAGGCGTTGACCGGAAGGCGCCGGGACCGAAAAATCCGTCACCCCGCGTGACGGATTTTTGGCGCGAAACAACCCGGACGGGCTAAAAGATCTTCGTCCCTTCCTCAAGCGCGGCCGGCCGGTACAGGAACCGGCGGTCGAAATGCGGGGCACACGTGGCACAAGAACGGGGCTTGCGGAACTGAACGTGGGCCTGGATCACGTGGCCGTTCGGGCAGACGTAGCGGTGGACATTCGGCAGGAGGCCGGCGAGCGGAACGACGGACAGGGCGACGTCCTCCTCCGTCCAGCGTCGGCGCCAGCCGCTCCGCGCGAGCGCGCGGTTGTCGCAGATCCCGACGTCCTGGCGAACGTAGGCGACGCACGGCGTCTCGTCCGCCTTCCATGCACGGATGGCGACGCGTTCCGACCCCTCAAGGCGGGGTAGCTCGCGCCCGCCGGCCCGACGGTAGGCCTCCGTGCAGGTTCGGACCGCGGCGTTGAACGCGCAGCCGTGGCGGAGGGAGCGGATCGTGCCGTCGGCCTCGGGCGACAGGTGCCAGAGCTCGTGCATGACGGTTTCCAAGGGGTCGCAGCCGACGGCGTAGGAGGCAACGCAGATGCGGGGATGAAAGCTGAGAAGGTACCGGATGTCCCTTCCTTCAAAGACGACTTCCGGAAATGCCGGCTGGTACCGTCGCCGGGATCGCGCTTGGCGGAGGGCGATCGTTTGGGCCTGACGTTTGGGCGGCAGACGGTGAACCAATGTCAAAATCTCCTCCGAACGGACATGACGGAGGTCCGGAACCAGACGACTCGCGTCACGAATAACAGCCTCAAAGACTGACGGAAGCTGAACCACGGCGGGCATACGGGCCCCATTGTGTGGCCAAATCCCCAATCCGACAAACAGACGCTTGACGAACTCCGTTTCTCTGCTAAACTTCGCAGGACCTCCCCTTAATCCCCTCCTTGGGGAAGGAGGGGAGATACGCTCCCGATCTACATTCGCATATTCGCCACCATTCGTAATTCGCCCCCCAATCGTTCCCCTATGCTCAGCATCCGCATGACGCGCGTTGGAAAGAAAAACCGCCCTGAGTTCCGGATCATCCTCGTCGACAAGCGCAAGGATCCCTGGGGCAAGTCCCTCGAAATTCTCGGCAACAGGAACCCCCGCACCAAGGAGACCCTCCTGAAGGCCGACCGTATCACGCACTGGATCAGCAAGGGCGCCCAGGCCACCGAAAGCGTCTGGAACATCCTCGTCGACCAGAAGATCGTCGAGGGAAAGAAGCGCTCCGTGACCAACATCAGTAAGAAGCGCCATACCAAAATGGAAAAGGAACAGGCCGAAGCCGCCAAGATGACCGCGAAGAAGGCCGAAACACCTGCCGAGCCGGCCGCCTGACACAAAACCCGCCAGTCCATGGCGGATTTTGGTTTACAGGCCCTTTTTCCGGCTTTGTTCCAGGCGCCAGGCCTCGATCGCCGCATGGTGACCGGAACGCAGGAGCTCGGGAACGTCCCAGCCGCGGTAGGACTCGGGCTTCGTGTACTGCGGGTACTCGAGTACCCCCTCTTCTGTATGGGATTCCACCTCGAGCGATTCCGCCGCCCCGAGCACGCCGGGGAGGAGGCGCGCCACGGCGTCCAGTATAACGAGGGCCGGCAGTTCCCCGCCAGTCAGCACATAATCACCGATCGACAGCGCCTCGTCGGCCACGCGCTCCTCGACACGCGCGTCGACCCCCTCGTAGCGGCCGCAGAGGAAGATGAGCTGGTCGTAGGCGGACAGGCGCAGGACGTCGCGCTGGGTGAAGGTCTTCCCGCTCGCGGAGGTTAGGATGACCCGCGCCTTCTTTCCCTTCTTCCGGACGGCGCGGACCGCCTTGTCGAAGGGCTCGACCCGCATGACCATGCCGGGGCCTCCCCCGTAGGGCGTATCGTCGACCTTGCGGTGGCGGTCGGATGTCCAGTCCCGAAGGTCGTGGGCGCGAACCTGAATGAGCCCGTCCCGCTGGGCGCGCCCCAGGATGGACAGTTCGGCGTAAGCGGGAACCGCCTCGGGGAAAATCGTGATGACGTCAAAATGTCGTATCTTTCTTCTGGGCATAATTAAGTTGATAGGACTTGCGCGTTTGAGTCCAGTTCTAGGAACAAGCGAGCACCGGAGTAAGCCGTACTCAAGGTACGGCGTCGAGGAGCGGAGCTTGTGACAACGAAATGGGCCAAAGGCGCAAGTCCTATCTCAAATCAAAAGCCGCGATACGACTGTACCACGGCTTTTTCGATTTTTCACTAGATTCCGAGGTCGTCGACGGAAGACTCGGCTCCACCGGAAACGGGAGCGGTCTCTTCCATACCGCGCATGCGGCGGGATCCCTCGGGCTCGTAAATCTTCAGGTTGACGCGCGCGTTCTTCTTGGCACCCACGATCTTCAAGAGGATGCGCAGGGCGCGGGCGGTCTGTCCCTGGCGGCCAATGACGTATCCCATGTCCTCCTGGTTGATGAAGAGGGTAATGAGAACGCCGCGCTCGTCGACGGTACGCTCCGTGCGGACGTCGTCCGGGTGGTTGACAATCGCTCGGACCGCGTACTCCACGAACTCCTGGTCGAACTCTGCCATATCAGCTGGTCAATCGTTACATTTGCTCTCTGCCGTTCGTTAGCCGCCGCCTGCCGACCTGGACGCACGCTTGGACTGTGCACAGACAAGCCTTACTAACGCTTCCATGGTACCACAATTTTTGACGAAATGTCAACGCGAAAAAACGCTTTGGCAGTGGCACATTCCAAAGATTTCCACAGAAGAAAAATGGGAACGACACGCTGATGAAGCATATTCCCATGCTATGCTCAACCACATATGACCAGCGAAGTATTTGAAAAACTGGTAGCCGAGGCTATTGATGCGCTTCCCGAACGTGTGGTTGAGGCGCTCGACAACGTCGCCGTGTGCATCGAGGACGACTCGGAGGACGGGGAGTGCCTGGGCGAATACGTCGGCATCTCGCAGATCGAGCGCGACGACGGCTACTCGGGCGTGCTCCCGGACCAGGTCATCCTGTACCAGGACGCGATCGAGGATGAATGCGAGGACGATCCCGACCGAATCCGCGAGGAGATCGGGCGAACCCTCTGGCACGAAATCGCCCACCACTTCGGATGGGAAGACGACGCCGTCTACCACATGGAGGAAAAGAAGGGGTGGCGGGGTCAGGAAGGTGGACGTGGCTAAAGAATATTTGACATGTATTACTATATTATATATAGTATACGTAACTAAGCAACACTCCTTATGCCCTTCTCCAAAGAACTTATGAAAGGCGCGGCCGAGCTCATCGTGCTCCAGGCACTCTGCGACCACGGTGAATCGTACGGCTATCAGCTCGTACAAACGATCGCGGATACGAACAACAATATCTTCGAAATGCAGGAAGGGACGCTTTACCCCATCCTGTACCGCCTCGAGTCGAAAGGGCTCGTGACGAGTCAAAAGCGGACGGCGCCGAGCGGCAAGGAACGCCGGTACTACACGATCACCAAAAGCGGCAAAAAGGTCCTTGCCGAACGCCTGGGAGAATTCCAGAGCTTCATGCGAGCCATGAAGAACGCTCTCAGCCTCTCGGTATGAGCCGTCCCCTCGAGACTTTTTTTGACGCACTCGAGCCGGGGCTCATGCGAACCGAGTACGCGGACCGGCTGCGCGAGGAGATTGCCGCGCACGTCGAGGACAAGACTTCCGTCCTTCTGCTGTCCGGATTCAAGGAAGAGGAGGCGGAAGCCCGGAGTGTGCAGTCCCTTGGCGATCCCCGGAACGTTCGAAATTCCTTCAATCGCGCTATGAAGCTTCGTTCCCCCCTCCACTGCTTCCTTGAGACTGTGTTCGTCGCGGTCCTCTCAGTGCCGCTCTACTTCCTGTGCGCTGCCCTGCTCTTCAGCTCGCTCATGATGGCATCGTCCATCTTCGCACCGGGACAGGAGGACTTCGGCGTAGAAATGCTCTGGCATATCCTGCCCCAGCTTGTCGGCATCCTGGCCGCCCTGCCCTGCTTCTACCTCCTCACGATCGGTCGACTTGCGGAATACTGGGATACACGAAAGACGCGCAACGCGTGCCTGACGGTTCTCGTCATGCTCCCGATGATGCTTGTCTTTCGGCATTTCCTGACGCTCCTTGGAATGGACGACCACGAAGTGCATTCCTCTCTCTTGCCCTTTGGCACCCTCGCCCTTGTGCTCAGCTTCGGATACGGGGCCGCCTCCGTCTGGTGGAGCTCCCGCATGCACGAGGGCTGGATCCGCGAGACCGCGACGGGGATGAAGCAGGATACGTCCCTGAGCCGGTTCGCCCTGCGCGCGAAGGAGTGGATGCCGACGATGTTAGGCGCTCTCTTTCTTCTCTACGTCGCGGTCACGACGGGCGTCCAATGGATGACAGATCAACGACTGCTTCAAAAGTACGATACCGGCTGGGTGAGCGCGCTCCTCGCGCCGCGGATGACGCTCGAAGGCGTTCTCCACGTGAGCTTGTTGGGATTAAACGACACGAATCCCCTCATAGGAATCTGGGCGTTTGGCATTCTCCTTACGCTGCTCGGAGTCTACTGCCTCTACGTAATCTCCGAATTCATGCGTCGACGGAAGCGAACGGAACGCCGCCATTTCCCCTGGCTCCAGGCATGCATTCTCTCCTACGTGATCGCCCTCCTCTGCCTCAGCTCGACGCAGGCGCCCGTCATTGGATGGGAAGTTCCCGTGTCGAACGTGTCCCAGCGCGTCGAGAAACGCTTGGCAGGACCGTTTGCCAGATTCGGGAAATACTTGGACCATTCCTTCAGCACGTTCACCTACGGAGTCGCTTCTGATTCCGATGGCTTCCTCATCCAAACTGCCTCCGAACGCAAGCAACTCAGGCTTTCGCACATTGTCTCGACCGGCGCGTATTCCCTCGTAAGGGAAAAAGATGTCCAGCCCTTCACAAGTCCCTTTCCGCAACTTGGAGAGATCAATCCGTTCATGGCTTCCTACACCCTCCCCACGGGACTCACCTGCTACCACCGGAAGCTCGAAGCGTTCACGCAACCCGGAATGGAAATCGAGGTGCGTAACGTTTCAAGCCTCACGGGCTACCCCGTCACCGACAGCTACGAGCAAGGCGCGCCCCCCGAGTGCAATTTCGTAACCTACCGAGGCAAGACCGTTTACACCATGCCCGACCCGTACGTCCTCAAGGCCGCGGCTGTAAGTTCGGACGAACGATGGCTCCTCCTCGTCCTGTCGGCGACGAATACGGATTTCGTGTATTTGGCGGATGTCGGAAAAAACCTGAATGACACATAGGCGGGAGGGGGCCTCCCGCCTATAAAAAATCTGATGCTCAGGATGACATGTTTTCTTTTACACTATGACCAAACATCTCCCCATCCTCGCCACCCTCGGGTGCATCCTGACCGCGATTGCCGTTTCCGCCGTCGTGGGCAAATTTTCCGGGCCGCCGTTCCGTCCGGGAGACGATGTGAATGTGGAATTCCCGCGCGCGTCGAACGGAACCTTTACGCAGGGTCCGACACACATCGACGTCGGAGGCAGGCCGGGGGTCCAGTGGAGCGTCCCTGACGCGCATTGCAAACGAAACGGCTTCGAGATGAAGGAAAAAGATTACCGTCCAGAGATCGAAAGCATCTACGGAGGAACCGACGAGGTCCTCTGCACGCAGCGGAACGGAACCTGGACCTGCGGCGGCGCCTTTCCCGCGGACTGGCAGAAAAAGGTGGTCTGGGTGGTCCAGGTCCATAGCTATGAGTGCGACAACGAGGAGAGCTACGTGAGCGAAGTGATCGAGACGACGTATTGAATTGACTCCTCGGAACGGAGTGTTAGGATGACGCCGCATTGTCGGATTGGCCCGCCAACTGGTGGCGGGCATGTCGGGCATTGGTTTGAACAGGGAGGACGAAATGAAAATCGGTATCGTGGGATCCGGCAGTATCGGCAGGGGGCTCGCCTATGCGTTCGCAGGCAAAGGCGCGGAGATCGTGCTGATCGACATCCGGCCGGAAGCGCTGGAAGCGGCAATGGAAGAAATCACTGCGCTCGGCACCAAGGCGGTCGCGAAGGGCAAACTGGGCGTCGAACAGGCATTCGTGCTCGCAACTCGGATCCGAACAACGACGGACTACGCCGACCTTGCCGAGTGCGACCTCGTGATCGAGGCCGCGACGGAGAACATAAGGATCAAATGCGACATCCTTCGTGAAATCGAAAAAGTGGTCAGGGAGGACTGCCTCATCGGTTTTACAACCTCGTCGCTCACACGGACGACGATCGCCGAGAAGGCAGAACATCCGGAACGCTGCTACCTCACTCACCCTTTTTTCCCCGCCTGGAGGAATCCAGTCATGGAAGTCGTCCTGACGGGTAATGAGGTCAACGACCGACGATTGATAGATCTCCTGACCCTTCTGGGAAAGGTGCCGATCGTCGTTCAGGACAGCCCGTGTCTCGTCGGGAACGTCCTGTTCTGTGGGCTCATGAATTGGGCCTTGGAGATGGTCGAGATGGGATGGGGAACCGTCGCGCAGGTAAACGCGATCCTCGCGGACCGTTTGGGGGGCGGGGGCGTGTTCCGGGTGCATGACAGCATCCCCGGTTCCAACCTCCTGACCCTGGTCTGCCTCCAGACCCTGGCCGAGCATCTCAATGGGTGGTTCAAGGACCTCTACGTGCCCCGCGCGGAGCTCGTGAATCACGCGGAAAGCAACGAGCTGTGGCTGTGTCCGGATGACGACGCCACATCATACTCGAGGGAGCAAGAGGAACGGGTGATAAAAATGATGTGGTCGAAGCTCGAGATCATAAGTGACCGTCTCGTCTCCGTCGGCATCGTCAGCGCGTTCGACCTGAACTGGATCGCGAGAAATGCCCTTGGCTTCATGGCGAACCCAATCCGGGGCCTTACCAAGGACGTGAAAGTGGAGGTAGAGAACGCTGGCATCGCCGTCGTCACCGTGTTCCGGCCTCCGGTGAACCCGCTCTGCACCAATGCGCTGTGCGAACTGGCGGAGGAGATGACTGTACTGGAAGAAAATCCTGAAGTGCATGGCATTATTCTCTCGGGGTTCAATGGAACCCTTGCGGGCGCGGATATCGGCGAGCTGGCCGCGCTGCGAAGTGCGACCGAGATGGCCGAGTTTCCACTCCGTGGCCAGGCGCTGGGACTGCAAATCCAGCGGATGACCACGCCGGTCGTGGCGGTCATCGACGGCCCGTGCCTCGGAGGGGGTGCGGAGCTCGCTATGAGCTGCCACTTCCGAGTGGTCGGGCTGAAGGCTGTCATCGGATGGCCTGAGGTCGACCTGGGAATCATCCCCGGCAACGGCACTCCTGTCCGGTTAACTTTTTGATCATCTCTCTTTTAGAACAAACCTAAGCGTTATTT
>JACQWJ010000006.1 GCA_016209325.1 Candidatus Uhrbacteria bacterium | reverse complement strand
TTTGAGCGTTTCCCTCTTTGACAAAAAGATCTTATCTCAGCTCATTTCTGAATCCCAACTCCCAGAAATTTCAACGAACTCTCAAAAACAGCCGTCGTTATTGGGGATTTAACCGGACACGAGTGATGCAGGAATATCAAAGAGGTATCCAGTAATTGGTGTAGGAGTCCTTAGGCGGACGAAGCCGGCAGAATCTTGAACATGCCCGTTCCGCACACCGCGCACACCCCTTTCATGGCGGGACGAGTCGCTCCGCCCTTAGCTGACATGCTGACCCGGAGGGGCTCCTTCATCTCGGATTTTCCTCTGCATCGCACGCAATAACCAACGACAGGTTGATCCATACATCCCCTTCCGCGGCTCCGGGCTCAAGCCCGGGAACCGGCCAGGGAGGTGGCAGCATAGCCCAAACCTTCACGTTTGCACAGAGCCTCTTGGTAGATCTCTTCCGCCAAAGGCGGACCCGGCTTCGCTGGGTGCTGACGCTCGGGATGACAACGGATTAAAAAAAGGTACGCTCCTTGGAACATTTTATAATCTGGAAGGCCTCCTTGGCGCTGTCGACAATCTGAAAGAGGTCGAGATCGGCCTTGGCGATCGTCTGATGCCGATTCAACATGGTGCCGCGGAACCAGTCGACGAGGGGCGTCCAGAATTCCTTGCCGACGCAGATCATGGACACGCGCTCGGACTTGCCCGTCTGGATGAGGGTAATCATCTCAAAGAACTCGTCGAGCGTGCCGTAGCCGCCAGGGAAAAAGACGTAGGCCTGAGCCGAGGCCTCAAGCATGACCTTGCGGGTAAAAAAGTAGTGGAACGCGCGGCTCCGGGTCACGTAGGCGTTCACCCGCTGCTCCATGGGGAGCTGAATGTTGAGTCCGATCGACTCGCCGCCCGCCTCGGACGCACCCTTGTTGGCCGCCTCCATGATGCCGGGCCCACCTCCCGTGATGACGGCGTACCCTCCCTTTGCGAGCATTTTGCCGAGCTCCTCCGCCTCCCGGTACCAGGGCGTTCCTGGAGCCAGGCGGGTGGAACCGTAGATCGTGATCTCCCGCTCGGACTCGGACAGGAACTGGAATCCCTCCACGAACTCCGCCATGATGCGAAAAATGCGCCAGGTAATGTCCGACATCTTGGGCGGTTCCTTGGTCGGATTCATGAGGCGCTCGGAATGGGCGAGCGGCATGCGGCAAATGGCATCCACGACGGATTTCTTCTTGGAGACCTTAACCTTACGTGGCTTGGGCAACTTCGGAACGAGAGGCTTGGAGAGGGTGGAAGAAAGGGTAGCCATACCTATTTCGCCACCTCGTAGATCGTCTTCGCCTCCTCCTTCCAGTAGGCCGGCAGGTTGGCCGAGGTTTCCTTGGTCGAGGAGATGTAGTACATGGTGTCGTTTGACCAGCCCCAGTATTCGATCACGGGATACTCGACGTAGTTGAAGTAGTCCCAGTCGACGAAGTCGCTGTCCTTGTAGGTCGTGCACGTGCCGTTGTCCTGACAGACGTTGCCGAAGGTGGCGTCGACAGGGATCCAGTGGTCGCCGACATAGACTTCCGTCCAGGCGTGGCCGCCGATGTCCGTCGGACGCTTGCCGAACTGGACCGTGCCCATGGCCACGCGCACTTCCGACGGCTCGAAGAAGCCGCTGGCGATAAGGAGCGAGGCGAAGCTCACCGCCTTGTCGTCGCAGTCGCCGACCGCGGCCGCGCAGGCCATGCTGCTGTCGATGGTCGGAGACGTTGCAAGGTAGTAGGAAGGCTTCTGGAACTTGTCCGAGCAGCCGAAGAGGCTCGTGTCCGACTGCCAATAACGCTTCTGCGCGGCGAGGTACATGGCGCCGACGTCGGCGTACTTCTTGGCTTCCGCGACGACCGTGCCGTCGGAAGGTGTCACGAAGGACATGCCGTACTTTGGATACTGCTCCGAGCTCATGCCCGGACTACAAGTCTTGTCCGGCGCGACGGTGCACTGTGCGCCCGTGGAGTCGTAGGTTTCCCCTCCTCCCTGCTGCTCTCCCTCCTGGCGCTCCTTCAGAGCCTCACAGCGGGCGCGGGCCTGTTCCGCGGCCTGGGGGAAGCGCTTGGCAATCTGCTCGACCACCTCGTCACAGCCGCCCGGCAGGTCGTCCTGGATCATGACACTGGCGTTCGTCTCCGTCAGTTCTCCCTGGAAGTCCTCCTGGAGAAGCGTGAGCATCGCGCGCAAGGATTGGATGTCGCGGAGCGGAAAACTCATCTTGAGGCAGGCGTCGGACTCCGACACGGCCGGAGGCGTCGACCCTTGAAACTGGGCGATCACGATGGCATAGGTACCGAGATCCTTTTCACGCAGCACTTCGGAAGCTTCCTTCGTGTATGTCGCCACGTCACACGTCGCATCAATCAAAAGGACTTGGCGGGTTCCCAAACCCGCCTTCCGACCTTTTCCGACACGTTCCGCCAAACTGGTCCCCGAAGCGTCTTCGAGACTCACGGCAGGACTTGAAGCGGGAGGAGTTCCCTCCTGTTGTCCGCCCTGCTCGGCTTCGGGAAGGGTTCCGTCTTGCGCATTGGAGGAGACGGACGCATTTGAGGCCGAAGAAGGAGGGGACGCCGGAGCACAACCTGCACCAACAGTCACGAGAACAATTCCGGCCAATACGACCGTCTTCCAAGAATGAGATATACGAAACATATGCATAGACCGAACCGGTTATTCCTTAAGATATCCGTAGTATAGCAAACTCAATGGGAGGGGAAAGCTTCACCCGGAGGCTACGGCCGAGGGACGTCCATGCTACACTGAAAACATATGGGATCCGCACAGAAACTCTTGCGCTGGTACGACCTCCATGGACGAACGTTACCTTGGAGAAAGACGCGAGATCCCTATCGGATCCTGGTCAGCGAAATCATGCTCCAGCAAACCCAGGTTCCAAGGGTCATCCTCTACTACGCGTCCTGGCTCAAAAAATTTCCCTCCTGGAAACGTCTCGCCCAAGCCTCGAATACAGAAGTTATCCATGCCTGGGCAGGCCTTGGATACAATCGCAGGGGACTCATGCTCCGAGACATCGCTCGGGAGGTGGTCGAACGAGGAGTACCACAGTCGGAAGAGGAGTGGCGCGAGCTCAAGGGAATCGGTCCCTACACGGCTGCCGCGCTTGCCGCGTTTACCCTGGATCAACGAACGGTTCCCATCGACACCAACATCCGTCGAGTTCTCGGAAGACTTCTGTTGGGGATTCCCTACCCGCAGCCGGAGCATGATGCGCGCATGCGGGAAGCAGCAAACGATTGGCTTCCGAAACGGAGACGCTATGCGGATATTCCGCAAGCTCTCTTCGACCTGGCGACATCCATCTGCACGAAAGCGCCATCCTGTGCTGTTTGTCCGCTGCGCGAGGACTGCCTCACAGCTCCAAAATTCCTTTCCGGGAGCGTCCCCATTCCGAAGGCGATGATCAAGAAAGCGATTGAGAAGAGGCATCGCGACAAGTCCTATCCCGACCGCATCTATCGAGGACGCATCTTGAAGCTCGTGCGTGAAGCCAATCCGCGTCCTGTTTCTATTTCTGCGATCGGATCTGCCATCGACCCTGCATTCGATCCCGTTCTCGATAAAGACTGGGTGAAAGCAATGGTGGGACGCTTGATGAAAGACGGCTTTCTTAAAGAAAAAGCGGATGAAATTAACTTGGCATAATGGGGTCTTTGCGAGGACCCCGGCCCTTGCCTCAAGGGACGGGAGACGAAGCAAACCCGTTGGCTTATCATCAGTCGTAGAATTTCCACATATGTGGCTCGTTCGGCGGGATTGCTTCGCTCCGTTCCTCCTGCGTCGTCCCTTCGCTCGCAATGACATACACTCTCTTTTATGCGACAACTGACAGACGAAAACGGTCAGCACGAGGGAACCGAGGATTTCATTTCTGGATGGCTGGAAAGCAACGGAAACGTTTCCGGAAGGCCCGTAGGAATTCTGACGGAAGACGGCGGAACCATGTACGTCTCCGACGACAAGCGGGGCGTCATCTATCGCGTGCGCTATGAAGATCCATAAATTCGGCGTAGAAGGGAGATTCCGTGACCGCGTGGTGGCGGTCGTGCGGGGCATCCCGAAGGGAAAAACCATGTCCTACAAGGAAGTCGCGGCCAGGGCCGGCAGTCCGAACGCGGCCCGCGCGGTCGGCAGCGTCATGCGCCGCGTCACGGACCCCTCCGTCCCCTGCCACCGCGTGGTGCGTTCCAACGGAAGCGTAAGGAAGTCCGACACGGACGACGTGGGACGGGAGCGGGAACGGGTGTACGAGAAGGAAGCAGCGTCTCCTCACGCATAAAACCACTCCACCATCCCGAGCGCCGCGCGAAGGATCTTACCCTATGTCCCACGGGAGTTCCTACGTCTACATCATGACAAACGGAGCAAATACGGTTCTCTATACTGGGTCAACAACGAATCTGCCGCGTCGCTTCTATGAGCATTCGCAAGGATTAATCCCAGGTTTCACCTCAAAGTATCACGCCACAAAACTCGTCTATTACGAGGAAGCGGGAGAT
>JACQWJ010000032.1 GCA_016209325.1 Candidatus Uhrbacteria bacterium | reverse complement strand
TCAAAGTATCGGATGAAGCACTCGCTGCCGTGAAGCTTGAACGGGACGCTTTTCACGGGGAGTGGAACTACAGAATTTATCCTGAAACTTGATTAAGTTGTTTTGTTACTGTGCCTAAGATTGAAATGGGCGAAGCAGAAATCGTTTTGTCCTGTGGAAATTGCGGATGGAGGCATAGCATTAGAAATTTATGAAAATTCTTCTTGCGGGGGGAGGGACGCTGGGTCCTGTCATGCCCCTTTTGGCGGCGGCGGAGGCCTGGCACTACCTGGATTCCGAAACCGCGTGCGTCTGGGCCGGAACGCCCGACGGGCCGGAACGGGAACTGGTGGAAGGCCTCGGCATGCGGTTTTATCCCGTCAGTGTGGCACGGTTGGCGCGTTACCCGAGCTGGGAATGGGCAAGGCTTCTCGGGCGGTTTATGCGTTCCCTGATGGAGGCGTGGCAGATCCTGAAGGCCGAGCAGCCGTCGCTCATCGCGTCTGCCGGCGGATACACAGCGGTACCGCTCGTGATCGCCGGACGGCTGCGCGGGATCCCCTCCTGGATCCACCAGCAGGACGCGGTTCCGAGCCTCACCAACCGTTTGCTGGCGCCGTTTGCCCCCTGGATCACGGTCGCCTGGGAGGAAACCCTGACCGCCTTTCCCGGCAAAAAGACGTCGCTCGTTGGAAATCCCGTACGCGCTTCGCTTGTGCAGTTCTCAAAAAAGGAAGCTCTCGCTCGCTTCTCATTGAACGAAGACTTACCGACACTGTTGGTGCTGGGAGGAGGAGGAGGGTCGCGCTGGATCAACCAGCAAGTTCATACTCTTCGACCCTGGTTGGTGGAACATGCGAACGTCATTCACCTGACGGGAAGAGGGAAGATGGAGGGGGAGAGCGTCGGATACTCCGGAACGGGAACATATCTGACAGCGGAACTTCTGACCGAGACGATGCCATACGCCTGGGCAGCCGCGGACCTGGTGGTCAGCCGCGCCGGCATGGGGACACTAAGCGAGCTGGCGGCCCAAGCGAAGCCGTCTATCCTCATTCCTCTTCCGCATTCTCCCCAAGAACGAAACGCGGCTCTGTTCGAGGAAGCTGGGGCAGCGGCGATTCTATCCCAGGCAGAGATGGATGTCGGAACCCTTAAAAAGACAATTGATGCGCTCCTTGCCGATCCCGCAAGACGGAATGATATGGGGCAGGCGGCAGCGCACTGTCTCAAGACCGAGCCTCCCATGGAATTCCTGGAACGCCTCCTCCGGGAGACGGAACCGAAGGGATAAAAAAATACCGGCGCCTGCCGGTATTTTTTCGCCGTCGGAACTAAGCCGCTTCCTCCTCGGCTGGCTCATCCGCTCCCATGCCATCCATCTCATTTGCTTCACCGCTACACTTCTTGCACAGATTCTCGTCGTTGAGCTCGACATCGGGGGTTTCGCATCCCTCGCAGGTACCCATCATAAATAAAGACGGAAGATGAATAAGAGATGAAAGGAACCCACTAGGGAATTCCGTTTCGGATAAAGTATAACGGACGTATTTCGGACGTCAATATCGTCTAAATCACGTGGTGCGCTGGGTGGGGATCGGACCCACGACCTTGGGCTTAAAAGGCCCCTGCTCTACCACTGAGCTACCAGCGCGCATGGTCATGTGCGCGAAAATAATAGGATATTTTTACATTCCTGACAAGCCAATCCCTGATAGAGGCTGCGCTCAACGAACCTGCTATACTGCCTTGGAATTCACATACCAAGCTGATTTTATGAAGATTTTCGCCATCTACGCACGCGTCGTCTTATCGGAAAAACTTTCGGAACTGGACGCGTTTCGTCAGAAATATAACGATGCGTACGATCCCCATATCACGCTGAAGCAGCCCTGCTGGATCGAGGAGGATCGCGTCCCGGAGCTGAAACGCGCCGTCGCTTCCTTTTTTCAGCACCTGGAAATCCCCGGTCACCGCATGGACCTGTGCTTTGAGGTGCTCCTGCCCGACCAAACGGCGGGGGAGAAAAAATGCATTATAGGAACTGGGAGATGCCTACGTCTGCAAGGGTACTATTTCGGAAGTCGTCCTGACGGTCGTTCCGGAAAAGACTGTCGAGGAATCGAAGAAGCCGGAGAACATGACCGTTTTTTTTTGCTTCTAGAAGGAACCCACGTCTATTTTGGAACCGCCCTCATTGTCTGGTAGTAAAAAACCTAAATGAAAATTCCTCCGAGAAGGAGGAAGAGCAGGTTCGGAAGCGAGAATGCTATCCGAAAAGCAGATAAAACAACAGGGCGCTCAGAATCAGAAGAAGGGTGACAACCCAAGGATGGCGTTCAGATCGAACGGGGAAAGGAACGACCTTGACGGCATTGGCATGAAGCTGATCGGACGAGACGTATATCAGCCCCTCGGAATAATGAACCTGAATCCGGCCATGATCCATCCCGGCATCCATGGGAATGGAAGCGTATAAGTACCATCCGGCATGCCACCGTACCTCCTCGTATCCGCGGGAGAACATCTCTTCGAGACTCCGACGGCTTACGCGGTCGAGTTGAAGAGGCCTGTCTTTGTTTGAAAACCGGAAGACGAGACGTGCTTCTCCTCCCGCGCGAACGTAACCTACAGAAACCAGGTGGTAGTTCCGATCCTGTGATAGACATTCAAGACCGAGGAGAAGATGACTGAGAGTTGCCTTATAGAAGATCTGCTGAATATTTTCTCTCTCCTCTCCAATCCGGTGAAGCCTTGAGGAAACATTCACGAATGCTTTCTCATCACCCGGCATGGTAGGCAGGTCGATATTGATGACTGGGGGCAGAAGATAAGCGCTCATGTTTCCCTCCCGAGAGAAAGTAGAAGACGTGGAAGCATCTTACGAACGTACAGCGACCCTATCAAACCAAACCTTCCTGCGTCAATGCGAACAGGATGCTTTCCACAATCAAAAACCGGCCGCGCGGGGCGGCCAGTTTTTTCGAATGTGGCCTTAGAACTTGGGGAACGGGAGGTTGAGGGACTTCATAACCTCGCGTGCTTCCTTGAACTTGCCGTCCTGGCGAAGCTGATAGGCTTCAGTGAGACCATCAAAGGTTTCCTGGTTGACGAACTTCTCGGCGCGGGGGTGTTGACTCGCGATATCCGACCAAGTCGCATAGTCGCCGCTCACGACCGCCTCATGGGCGAGGCGGAACTGCTCGCGGACGTACTGGTGGTGTTCGACGATCTGCGGGCCGATCCCGAGCTCCTTCACGATCGCGCGCGCCTCGGCGTACGCGCCCTGCTCGCGCAGGTTGTCGGCCTCAACGAGTTTGTCGAAGGTTTCCTGGGTGGCGAACTCCTCCGTGTTCGGACGCTCAGCGAGCAAGGCCGCCCAGGTATTGTAATCCTCGTTCTTCACCGCCTCGTGAAGCGAACGTACATACTCGGGGGTCAAACGAACAGTGGATTGTTCGGCGGCCTTGACCGAAGCCGTGGCTCCGACGATACCGAGAAGCGAGAGGGCCATGAGGCCAAGACCAAATTTCTTGCGATTGGACAGCATAGAAAATGCGATTCGTGTATTAAATATGTGGGACCTCTGAAAAACTGATGGATTTTCGTTGAGCGGGCTGTCCAGCCCCATGAGACGTACTAAAAAGTACGTTGAATGGGGTGGACGGGTGCCCGCGAGACGAAAAGACGCGGTTTTGCAGAGGTCCCATGGCCGCTTCCGGGGCATGCCTGCCGAAAGGGCCTCCATGCATTCCTACGCCGTGCGGGCCTCGTTTCTTTCACCGCGGGTCTTTCTTCCCCTGCCCAACGAGATCCCTGAGAAACGCCGGAATAGGACGATCACGCAGAAACCAGGGAGCGACCTGCTCGGCGTGAAAACGGCCCTGGTTCCTGGCTTGTCCTACGATCCGCACCCGCACCGAAGGACGGATCTCAAAAAAGGGAGGATGCCGGCGCGTGTTGCGATCATAGGAGACCTCCCAGGCGTTTCCCTGAGGATCTTCAAGGGCGAAGCGCATGGCCTCGGGATTGATCGAAGTCACTGTTCCTGATAAAAAGCCTTCGGTGGGGCGAAGCCAACGAGTCTCCCGGTGACTGACGAGCGCGCGGTAGACCGGAAAACGTCCGCTTGCCGCTTCGTCAAAGGCTTGGCCGATGCCCGCGCGCGCAAACATGCCGCCCAAGGCAAGGCTCGCAGCAAGCACAACACCAAGGAGAACAGGAAGACGATATCGATATCCACCCTTGGTATGACGGACGTGAACATGGGCCAGCGTGATCATACTGACAAAGACTACCACCCACAGATAGGGAAGAGTCAGTACAACGAACGCGGGCAAGCTTTGCCCCATGGCACGGTACAGGTCCCAATCGTTGTTTTGGACGATGTGCAGGATCACGGCAAACGCCACGCCTCCCGTCAGAACGATAAAACCCCCGAGACCCCACAAAAGGACGTTTCGAAACACGAAGCGCCACTTCGGAATAGGGCGCAGGCTCTCCGTCCGGATGCGGGAGAGCACGTCTTGGCTGAGGTCGTGGGTTTTGTTCATAGGTCGAAATCGATTCCAAGGTCGCGGGCCTTGGTTTGAAACTGCTTCTTCGCGCGGCTGATGAATGTTGCGACGGTTCCCATGGGCTTCTGCAAGATGTCGGATATCTCCTTGTAATCTTTTTCCTCCAAAAATTTCAGGACCAGGACTTCGCGATAGCGTTCTTCCATGTGGTCAAAAACACGTCCGACCGCCTCCCGAAGCTGCGCATCGTCGGCATCCTTCCGGGGATCCAGATGCGATGCCAAATGCTCCCAGGCATCATCGTCCATGTCGGCCGCATGGGCCTCGGGGCGCAGGACCCGCTTGCGGTGATGGCTGATCACGTGGTTACGCGTAATCCGGTACATCCAAGACGAAAAGGAGAGCTGAGGATCAAAATCGTTCAAATGGAGATAGGCCTTGATGAACGCTTCTTGGAGCAAATCCTCCGCTTCCTGGAGCGGTACGGAAGAAATCTTTTGAATGTATCGAAGAAGCTTTTGTTGGTATCGACAGACAAGCTGAGCAAAAAAAACCTGGGAAATCAAGCTTTTTTCAACCAATATTTCGTCTGATAGGGATTCCGTGGGATCTTCACGTCCTGCATCCATAACACGATTTCCGTATGTGGGTTTCCCACATACAACAGATACGCAAAAAACAAGAGGGTTCTTTCCGTCACATGAACACACTACAGAGGCAGAACCGCTTGTCGTGCGTCCTGTATTTGCTTATCATAGGGAAAGGAAGGCTTTCTGTGAATGGCACCTTGCACAATATTCTATGATTTCCACGCGTTCTAAACAGAAACGACCCGTTTCCTTTTCGACCATGCAGGCGCGGTTTCAACAGGCCCAAGAAGAGCGACGACGCCTGATCCCGGCTTCGAACGACGCCTTAAACCGGTCCAAGCGGGCCATTTTTGCGTTACATCGGGACGATCTTACAGGCGCAGTAATCCTCCTCAAGGAAGCCGCAGAATTACTGGACGGTGTCGAACGGGGGTGCAAGCGCTCCCCTGAACTGGCCGGGGAAGGGTCGTACCAAGCGGCTCTGGAGGAATATGCCGAAGCAGTCCTGTTCCGTACGTTTCTGCAAAAGGGGACGTTCGACACATCTGACCGTCGCATCTTAAAACCCTCGGTATTCCTGGGCGGACTGGCCGACGCGACAGGAGAACTGGTACGGTATGCCGTCCGCCAGGCAACGCGTGGACAGGCCGCGGACGTGCGCCGAATCCATGAGATGGTCGACATGGCCGTCGCCTACCTTCTCGAGCTTGACCTCACGGGTAATCTCCGACAGAAGCTCGACCAAGCCAAACGCAACCTCCGAAGCCTGGAGGACATGCTGTACGACCTGACGCTGAAGGCGCGTATCGCCCCTTAAGTGTATGTCCGTCTCGCCCTGGTACTTCCTGCGCGACGAGTTCGACTTCCTCGAAGAGGAGTTCGACCGGATTTTTGACCGCCATGCCGAGGTCAAAAATCCCGCCGTCCTATCCATGGAACACCGGGTCATGGACGAACAGGCCCAGGCGGAAGAGGAATACGAAGCCTGTCTTGAGGACGCTTGGACCACCACATCGGAGGAATGCCATGCGGAAGAAGGAGTATGCGTTCACCACCGCGACATTCTGGCTCCCGACCAGTCACTCCGAGACCTGCTCTACGACCACCAAACAAAGGATCCGTTGTACGCGCAGGCGCTCGTCTGGGGCATGGGCGTATTCGAGTGGGCTGGCAGGCGCTATCCCCGACGCTGTCCGACAGCAAAACGGCAAGATGTATTCCGTGTACACATGAACGCGTGCCTTGTGCCGGTAAAAGTGGCGGCCGCACGCATGGACGAGGAGGGGGAAGGTGAAGCGACGCTGGATCTCGCCTTACAAGGGTACGATCTGTCCCTGGTTTACTTGCAACGAACATGGGAATCCCTCAAGCGCATTGCGGAGCAGCCGGGTGAAAAAGAGGGGGAGCGCATCGAAAATTGGTTGCAAGAGGGTGTAGCTCTGCGCGCGAAAATTGAACGGACTCGTCAGGAACTGCTGGACCGACGATCTTTTTATCAAACGCCTCCCCATGGACCCGCATAGCCGCCCACGAATCGCCGCAATCATCCCGGCTTACAATGAGGTTCAGACTGTCGGGGATGTCGTACGCACTATCGTCGCTTCGCCTCTTGTGGACGAAGTCATTGTCGTCTCCGACGGTTCGACGGACGGAACGGCCGATGCCGCACGTGCGGCGGGAGCGACAATTGTTCACGAACTTCCGTTCTGTCGAGGAAAAGGTGCAGCCATGGCATATGGCGTTTCCAGGACAAAGGCCCCTGTGCTTGTTTTTTTTGACGCGGATTTGTGTGGGCTCTGCAGCAAGCATATTGAACAACTTCTGCTTCCTGTGCTGTCGGGAGCACGCGCCATGAATGTGGGACTGCGCGACCGGGGATCCGTGTGGACGCCTCTGACCCGACACTTACCACTCATCAGCGGAGAGCGGGCCCTGAGGCGAAACGTATTTGAGCGCCTGGCGCCTGAACACATCCAAGGATTCATGGTAGAATCCGCCATGAACGAGGGGTGTCGCGCGCACCGAGAACAGTACGGTTCTGTGACGCTTCCCGGACTGACCATTCGTCGCAAATATGAGAAAATTGGCCTTCGAAAGGCTCTGGGGGGATATGTCCGGATGTTCGGACAGGTCGGACTAGCGATTGTCATCGTACGGGTTGCGCGCCTCCTTGGACGGACCTGACCAGGGGCAGACAAGAGCATTCTCCATTTTGGATCAAACCGTAAGACGTTCCTCTATGCCTCTCGACCTCTCACACATCTCTTCTCTCCAAGACGCCGTCGTGACCGTGATGGGACTTGGTCGCTACAAGCAGGGAAGTGGCATCGGCGCAGCCAAATGGTTGATGCGGCACGGGGCGCAAATCGTGATTACCGATCTGAAGACCCAAGAGGAGCTCCGCGAATCGGTGGAAGAGATTACCACCTGGTATGGACGGTACCGAGAACAATATCCCGAACGGACCATTTACAGCCCACTGTTCGTGCTCGGGGAGCACCGCGAAGAGGATTTCACGGATGCGGACCTGGTTGTCCAAAACCCGGGCGTGCCCCGCGAGTCAGCCTTCGTCCGACTGGCGAAGGAGCGCGGTGTTTCGGTGGAAAGCGACGTCAGCCTATTTTTCCGCCACTGCCCGTTCCCCATCTACGTCGTCACCGGAACGCGCGGCAAGTCGACCACCACTGCGCTCATCGGCGACATCCTCCGAACCGTCCACCCGAACGCCGTGGTGGCGGGAAACATGGCGGTGTCCCCCTTGGAATACTTGGACGAGTTGCTGACCGCGCCCGCTCCGGTTCCTGTCGTCCTCGAGCTGTCTTCCTGGCTCATCGACAGCCTGGAAATCGTCGACCGGGGTCCTGACATCGGGGTGCTCACGAACGTCTACGAGGACCACTTGAACAGGTACGGATCGTACACGGACTATCAGCATGCGAAGGAATCTCTGTTCCAGCATCAAACACCGGAACAGCTGGCTGTTCTGAACTTTGATCATCCTTTGGTGCGAGAGATCGGCTCGCGCGTACGGAGTCGTGTCCGATGGTTTTCGACGCGGCCCCTCGTCGACCGGGACGGATGCTGTGTGAACACGGCAGGGATGATGGTGTCCGTTGAAAGCGGAAGGGAAGTGCCGATCCTGCCGGTTTCGGAGATCAGACTCGCCGGCGAGCACAACCTGCAGAACGCATTGGCCGCCGCTCTCGTTGGACACCTCGTGGGCGTTCCGGCCGATCGGATCGCGGAGGTCCTGCGGTCATTCGAGGGCTTACCGGGACGCCAAGAACTGGTACGGGAGACGAACGGCGTGTTTTACGTGAACGACACGACCGCCACGTCTCCGGACGGTACGATCGCCGCCTTGACACGATTCGCCTCGCAGGGGAAGCCACATATCGTCCTTCTGGCTGGCGGCTCGTCCAAAAACGTCTCCTTTGAGGCATTAGGCGAATCTGTCCGTAAGCACTGCAAATTCGTCGTGCTATTTGAGGGAAGTGCGACGGACGCGCTTTGTTCCGCCATCGGTGACATGGTCCCCAATGTTCGCGTCTCTTCCATGTCCGATGCGGTTGCTGCCGCGGCGCGCGTGGCTGAACGCGACGACGTGGTTCTGCTTTCGCCCGGCACGGCCAGCTTTGGCATGTTTCAGAACGAATTCGACCGCGGCGGTCAGTTTGTGGACATTGTGAAGGGCCTGTGACGGATATGGTTCCCACACAGGAAAAGGCGCTCGTGCTCAGGCCAGGAGAGCACACCATCGCGACCATCCGAGAAGACGCGGCAGCCCATGCTCCTTGGATCGCCCTGTTTTTCATCTGGATTGTTGGACCCTTCTTTTTTCTCTTCCCCCTGTTGCGTCAGGGAATTCCGGGAATGATACTGTTTGTCGTTCTCTCCGGTTTGGGCTTTCTGGCGGCCGCCCGACATGCCTACCGGTGGCGGCGTACGCGCTGCATGATCACCGACCAACGGCTGATCGACATCGAACAGCGGGGTTTTTTTGATGCCATCCGTTCGGAAGTCTCCCATGCAGAAATTGCGGAAGTCACCTGCAGGGTCAAGGGTGTTGCTGCGACGACCTTGCGTTACGGTACGCTCCGTATTCAAACTTTCGGACCTGGAACGGATATCGAGTTACGTCGGGTACGGCAACCCGCCCGCTTTCAGGATCTGATTCAAGAATTACGGGAACAAACCGTGATGCGAAGTGTCGGGTCATCTAAAACACCAAAACGTCCGCCCGCTTCAGAAGCCGAACAAGTCGTCCAAACGGAAACGGCGGAAGTATTGGAATCGCATACCGACTAGCGCTGTCTATGTCTCGGATGTATTCTCCGCATTGGATTCGGCGCGTCTTTGAACTGCGCTTGTTCCTGATCGCCAATGTGGCTGTACTATCCTTGCTCCTGTTTTCATTCGGACAAGAATTTGCCCGCAATTACACCATCCAACAGGAAATTCGACGATTGCAAGAACAAGCGGACACGCTGTCATCCCGACGTTTGGAAATGCAAGAACTGGCACAGGCCCTGCAAACGGAAACCTTTATCGAGCGCGAAGCACGGCTCAAACTCGGCTTGCAGAAGGCGGGGGAGCAGTTGGTCATCGTCTCACCCGAAGACAGCGAGCCGAACGCTCGTGCTGGATCTCTCGCGGCTGCAGTCTCCGTGACAGCGCCTGCGACGGACGGCTCCGCGCGGACCAAACGGCTTTCCAATGCCCGTAAATGGTGGTTTTACTTCTTTGATCGGGAAACGTTCAAAGCCCTCGCTCGGTATGGAACTCCTTCCTCCTCTTGATTCTCGACCATCCGCCTTATCGGAACCCCCTGCCGGGACGTTCGAACCGGAGCCAACCGGAAACGTACCCACGAAGCGCGCTTGGATGTGGCCCATGGGTGTATGCGTGTGTCTGTTTGCCGCAACGGTCGTCGCGTTGACACTCGTGGTCTATCGTCTGCCCGCATCGCATGGCATCGTGCGACATGTCGCCTCAGTCCTCCCCTATCCGGCGGCAACAGTGAACGGCGAACCCATCGCCTTCCAGACGCTCTACGAGGAGGAAACCGTGTGGAAACGCGTCACCCGCTCGGGAGCAGAACCGGCCTCGCTTGAACGAATCCTCGATGTCCTCGTCTCCCAACGGATCGTTACACAGCTCGCGGAAGTACGTGGAGTCGTCCCAGACATCCAGCGGGTGGAGGAGACAATGAGGGGCATACGAAACCAGAGCGGCTCCGAAGAAACGTTCACGCAGGATATTGCAGAGACATTCGGTTGGAACATGGAGAAATTTCGGGAGCGGGTCGTACTTCCCCTCGTGCTCGCTTCGGAACTGCAGCGGGACATATCGGGGGATGTCGACATCCAGGCCCACGTCCGGGGGAAAATCGAGGCCGCAGCGCGCCGCCTAGAGGAGGGGGAACGGTTCGCGGACGTGGCTCGGACAACGGGGGAAGACGCCTCGGCCGCAGACGGAGGAGACAGGGGATACGTCCCGTTCACGAGCCTTCCCAACCCGTTAGCCGAAGCCATTCCTTCCCTCTCCTTTTCAGTTCCGAGCGATGTCATCGAGCTGGACGACGGATTTGTCATTGTGCAAATCACGGATCAGTTGACGCAAGGAAACGAAACCTTGTACAGGCTCCATGTCATTTTCGTCGCCAAAAAAATCCTCGACGACGTCGTACAGGACATGCGAGCACAAGCCGATATACGCGTGTTTGCCCGTTTTTAGGTGGAGAATGGGTTGACAGGTTGGAGACGTCTATGGTAGGGTAGCGACTTCTCCACGTCCCCGACACCTTCCAGGCTTCCCTTTTTTCCGACCAGAACGTCGTTTCAGCGTTCCAGAAGCCGGATCATTTTCAAACATTGCCACGATTTTTGAGCGAGCATGAAGTGACACAGACATGCGGCGAGAACCGTTCTCCCCCTCCTGTGTTCTGACAACGCCGTTTTTTCGCGGCTCGTTTCTGGACGCTTACAGGAACTTTCCTCTTTTTTCGTTTGTCTTTAGGCATTTACCCTCTCTATGAACCACACCTATTCCACCTCCGGACGGCCTCCTTCGGGACGCCCGCTCCGGTCTCGGCGTCCCAAGGTCCGTGCCTCCTGGGAACACGCCCCGTCCAAACCCCCGCGCCGCGGCGCCGGGGTCCATTATGGCGCACTCGATCTCGCCCCGCGCGATCACTACGCCGTCCGCCCGATCGAAGCGCGAAACGACGGTAAGCTGCGCGTTATTGTGATGGGCGGCAACGAAGAAGTCGGCCGCAACATGACCCTCCTCGAGTACGGCGACGACATTATCCTCATCGACATGGGAATCCAGTTCGCCGAGGAGCACATGCGTGGCGTCGACGGCATCGTGCCGGACCTCTCGTACCTCAAGGGACGCGAGCACCAGGTCCGCGCGGTGATCATCACCCACATGCACATGGACCACATCGGGGCCATCCCCTACCTCATGCCGCTCCTCCCGGGTGTGCCTCTGTTTTCCGCGCCCATCACCCTCGCGCTCATCGCGAAGAAGCTCGAGTACACCCCGGACGTGAAGGTCGACATGCGGCCGATCGACGAGACGACCACCCTCGCGCTCGGCAATTTCGCCGTGTCGTTCCTCGGCGTCTCACACTCGGTGCCGTCCGCGCTCGCCGTGGTCGTCAAAACCCCATGCGGAATCGTGGTCCACACCGGCGATTTCAAGGTGGACCTCCAGCCGAACGACGAGGAAGGCAAACGCAACTTGGAAGGACTAAAGGCGCTCGGGGAAAAGAACGTTCTTGCGCTCCTGTCGGACTCGACAAACGCCGTCCAGGCGGGCAACCAGCTCATGGAACGCGACCTCGCCCACGATCTCGGGGATATTGTGCAGAACGCCAAGGGACGCCTCCTGTTCGGCATGATCTCGACAAATGTGGTGCGTCTAGCACAGATCATCGCACTCGCGGAAAAGTACGGACGCCACGTCGCGGTCGGCGGCCTGAGCCTGAAGACCACACTTGAAATCGCGCAGAACCTGGGATACATCTCCCCCCTGCCGAATACCCTCCTCGACATCTCGGAAATCAAGGGCCTGCCGCCGCGCAAGGTGATCGCCATCTTTCCCGGGGCCCAGGGTGAGAACAACGCCGCCTTCTACAAGCTGGCGGACGGGGAACTCAAGGACATGAAGGTGGTGCCTGGCGACACGGTCGTCTTCTCCTCTTCGGTCATTCCTGGAAACGAGCGTACCGTCCAGTTCCTCACCGACAAGTTTTATCGGCTGGGCGCGAACGTCCTCAACTATCGGACCCTCAACATCCACGCGGGAGGACACGCGAAAGCCGCTGACCTAGCCGAAGTGATCAAGATGGTCAAGCCGCGCTACCTGATCCCGATCGAAGGCCACCACGCTTTCCTCCACCATCACGCCAAGGCGGCCATGGGGAGCGGATTTCCCCGGGAGCGCATCTTCATCGCCGATAACGGCCAGGTCATGGAGTTCGAACTGGACGGCAGCGGGCGCTTGACCAAAGAAAAGGTCAGCACGCAATCCATCTTCGTCGATGCGGAAGCGTTGGGCACCGTGGACGCGGACACGCTCCGCGAGCGCAAGCGCCTCGGCGACGAGGGTATCGTGATCGTGCACGTCGTCCTCGGGAAGGATCGCAAGGTCCAGGCCCGGGCCGACTTCTTCGGCTTCCGCAGCCGTCACCTGCTGCCGAAGATCGAGCGCGACCTGCAGCAGCTGGTGCACAAGGAAGCCACCCGCCTGGCCTCCGGCCAAGCGAAGGCGATTGAACAGCTTCAGGAAAAGCTCCAGGAAATGATCGAGAAGGATACGCGCGCAAGCCCCTACGTCTCGCTCCACGTCCACACGGGCTCTGTCACGACGGAATCCGGCCCGAAGGGGCCCGCCGCCGGGGCATCGCGCGCCATCCCCATCAAGGTGGTGGGAAAGCAGCCGCCGGCCGTCCAGCCACGCGGGTCGCAGGGTCCCGTTGCGGCCACACGGGAAGTCTCAGGATTACAGGAACAGCCGCGCGGAAACCGCCGCCGACGCAGCCGCCGAAACCGTCGCGGCGGAGGTGGCGTCGGCCGGTCCCCGAGCCAAGGGGAAACCTCCCCTCCTTCGGACGACTTCGGTCCTCTGGTCATTTGATGTCTTTCCAACGGTCTGATATTATCGTGTCGCGCAAACAGCACGCGCCACTTTAGCTCAGTGGTACCCGCCGCGCATCCGCCTTTGACGGAAGCGCCGGCAGGCCCGCCGGTCCTGAGCGAAGCGATGGACGGCGGGGAGCAATGAGACGAAAGCATTGCTCCCGATTCCATGCCACTTTAGCTCAGTTGGTAGAGCAATGCTTTCGTAAAGCAGAGGTCCCGGGTTCGAATCCCGGAAGTGGCTCCAACAATCCCGCTTTGGAAAAAGTGGGATTGTTGTTTGAAAAAATAAAATGCGCGGGTATACTGCCTGCGCTTATGAATCCCTGGGACGCGCTCAGCGCATATTTTGACGTCCATAAAACGGAGGCCGAAGCCGGCACGCGTGCAGCCGACAACGTTTTCAGTGGCTGGTCTCGAGCCATAAATGGACCCAGCGGGAATCGAACCCGCAATATCCGCTGTCAAGACAGATGGAGTTATCAATTACTCCCATGGGCCCATGGATCCGACCCGGGATAAAACAAAAAGATCCCTCGCCAGGTAGGGGAAGGATCTTTTTTGTGACAGCGGAAACGAGCCCGAACGGACTCCATCTGCTTGTTTCTATTTCATCAGAATATGTTCATCTTGTCAACGGAGAGCTCTTTGTAAAAAGACGAGGATGGTGTTAAACGTTTTTGGTTTTGAAACAGAATTGGACACGACGAGCTTGCGACATGGATGACGTTAGAAACTCTTGCGGGTAAGTCGACAGACAGTTGGTTCTAGACATCTTCCTAGAACCAACGGCTATGGCCTGACGTCAAAGGCTTCTAACGTCATGGAGCGGGTAGCGGGAATCGGACCCGCGACTATTGCTTGGGAAGCAACCGTTTGACCACTAAACTATACCCGCGGCTTGTCAGCGTCTTTGACGGAGGGTATCATAACGGACGATACCGACTATGACAAGACTGTTGGGAGGAATCCTTGCCGTAGGAATGGCGTGGGCCGGCGTGTCGCTTCCCGCTCCGCTCGCCCGTGCCGCCGAGGCTGGCGCAGAGGAGGGAAGGACTGTCACCTCCGTATTTTTGGATGCGGTCACCGTGGCACGGGGATATACGCTCGCGTCCGGCGACAACAGCATCCGGCTCGGCATGCTGCCCCACGTGTTGAGCACCGCGTCGCGGGTCAGCCTCCAAACGGTCGATCCCGTCCCCCTTCAGGCAAACCTGCCGGCAGGGCACCGTCTGGTCGGTTCCGCGTACGTTTTTGACATTGCCGAACGGAGCGCGTACGCGGGGGGCGAGCCGCTGTGGCTCGAGATGGCCTATGCGCCAGCCGATCCTTCCGCGCGCACCCTTCCGCAACGCCACCGGATCTATTTCTACGACAGTGTGTCCAAAACCTGGCAGGAACTGCCATCTGAGGACCGTCCTTCCGCACGGACGGTGCGCGCGCCCATTCATCTGCCATATGCGGTCATCGCGGTGTTCGAGGATGTGATCCTCGAAAGCGGCAAGGCCAGCTGGTACGGATACAGGAACTGCCTGTGCGCCGCGTCTCCCGACTATCCGAAGGGAAGCTACCTGGTGGTGAGCCGGACGGACGATCCGACGC
This sequence comes from Candidatus Uhrbacteria bacterium, assembly GCA_016209325.1. Classification (GTDB taxonomy): domain Bacteria; phylum Patescibacteriota; class Patescibacteriia; order UBA9934; family GWF2-40-263; genus UBA10014. The sequence goes on along the minus strand of JACQWJ010000032.1, from coordinate 4,155 downwards.
GCGCGGTCACGGTTCTCGTGAACGACTACGGCCCGGACAGGAACGTGCATCCGGAACGCGCCATCGATTTGGACCGTGTCGCCTTTGAGAAGCTGGCGAGCCTCGGGGCAGGGGTCCTGAACGTCCGCGTCCAGCTCCTCCAATAGAAGACGTCAGCCGACCTAGCCCTTTCTCCCATGATCCGCTTCAAGAACGTCTCGAAAATCTACCGGCCGCACACGGTGGCCCTGAAAAACATCAATCTCCATATCAAGGCTGGGGAGTTCGTTTCGATTGTGGGGCAGAGCGGGACAGGCAAGAGCACGCTCGCCAAGCTCCTGTTCGCCGAGGAGCGTCCAACCAAGGGGGAACTGGTCATTGGCGGCTGGGACGTGAGCCGCATCCGCCGCGGGCAGATTCCGCTCCTCCGACGGCAGATCGGGGTAGTGTTCCAGGACTTCAAGCTGCTCCAGAAGAAGACCGTGGCGGAAAACGTCTCGTTCGCCCTTGAGGTGGTGGGAGCCTCGCCCCGCCGCATCCGCGAGCTGGTGCCGCACCTCCTCCGAATCGTCAACCTCGAGGGAAAGGCGGGCCGTTACCCGCGCCAGCTGTCGGGCGGGGAGCAGCAACGGGTGGCGATCGCCCGAGCCCTCATCCACCGCCCGAAAATCATCGTGGCCGACGAGCCGACGGGAAACCTCGACGCCATTAACACCCACGACATCATCAACCTCCTGAAGAAGATCAACGAGTTTGGCACCACCGTCGTGCTCGTGACGCATAACCGCGAAATCGTGAACAGCCTCCGGAAACGGGTCATCACTCTCGACAAGGGAGAGATCGTCTCCGACCAGGAGGAAGGACGCTACCGCCTATGATCTCCCTCCTCCGTGTGCTGCGCTTCGCCTTCCAGAACTTCTGGAGGAACGTCTGGCTGTCCGTCATCACGGTCAGCATGTTGACGCTGACGCTCCTCACCGTCAACCTGCTTTTGTCGCTCCACGTCCTGACGGACGCCGCGATCAAGGCGGTCGAGAACAAGGTCGACGTGTCGCTCTACTTCAACGAGGGGACCCAGGTCGAGCTCGTGCAGGGCGCAGCAGGCTACATACGCGGCCTCGACCAGGTGCGCGACGTCCAGATCGTGACCCCCGAGGAGGCCCTGGAGCGCTTCCGTGCGCGCCATGCGGAGGACCGCCTCATCCTGTCCTCCCTCGAGGAGGTAGGAGAAAACCCGTTCGGCTACACGCTCATCGTCCAGGCGCGCGACGCGGCAGACTTCGGGTTCATCCTCGAGGCCCTCGACCATCCGCAGTACCGCGACGCCATCCGCGAAAAGGACTTCTCGAACTATGGCATCATCATCGACCGCCTGAACGAGGCCACGGGCAAGGTGCGGGTCGTGGGCCTCGCGGTCGCCGCCGTGCTCCTCCTCATCGCCATGCTCATCATCGTGAACGTGGTCCGGATGACCATCTTCATCCATCGTGACGAAATTGGCGTCATGAAGCTCGTCGGGGCAGGGAACACCTTCGTACGCGCGCCCTACTTCCTCGAAGCGATTCTCTACAGCGCCACGGCCACCGGCATCGCCGCAGCCGCCGTGTTCGGTACCTCCCGCGTGCTCGCTCCCCGCCTCCAGGCCTACTTCGGCATCGTCCAGGCCGACCTCTTTGCCTACTTCGCAACCCACCCTCTGCCGGTCTTCGGCCTCGAGTTCGCGGCTCTCAGCGCCCTCACCATCCTCTCGACCGCCTTCGCTATGCACAAGTATTTGAAAGTCTGAGGTCGTCAAAGAAGGTCTGTCAGTCTTGCTTCGGAGGAAAAAATTCGGTAGGCTTGGCGCGTCCATTCCGGGATCGTCTAACGGCAGGACAGCGGCCTTTGAAGCCGTGAATCATGGTTCGAATCCATGTCCCGGAGCCACCACGACCTGTTCCTACAGACCGGAACAGGGGGTGACCAAGTAAAAGCCCGAGGTCGCAAGACTCCGGGCTTTTGCGTTACTCGATTGTTTGGCGACTCTTACGTTTTCTCAGACTTTCTGTTTAGGCTAATAGACGGAAGCCCGCCTTTGTGGGTATGCATGATCTGGCTCATTTGAGGCATATCCTTTTCGAAATACTTAGCGTACGCATTATTGAGGGAGAAACTGATCATCTTCCCGACGATGCCCTGAAGCCATGATGGAACGAAAAACGACCGGTGAGCGCCAAGGAACATACAGTATTTTTGACACATCCGTGGCTCGTACAATCGCTCTGCGGCGTACTTCCCGCAAAAACTTGCCCAGGGCAAACCGACACAGCCCAAAACATACTGGACGTTCGGCGCGTCAAACCAATCGATGATTGGCATGATGTCCTTGGTGGTGTCGATGCGGCCCGGCCAATACTGTACGAATGCGACGTGTTGCAGCTTTGGGAACCGCTGTTTGAAGTCCGCGATGACCTTGTTGATGATCGTGGGTGAATTGATGTCGTGGGGAGAAAACGTCGTCAAGGCACTTCCGCCGCCGAGCAACAAGCGCTTGTCGGGCGTCAGACGGTAATAGCTATAAACTAGACGCGAATCCCAGCACTGCACCTCGCCGTCGGGAAATATCTCTGAAATGTCCTTATCGTCCAAGGGTTCGCTAATGGAAAGAAACGTTTGGGCGTGATACGTCTGCTTCGCGACGGAACTGAATTCCGGCTTCATTTTGTCGATGCAGACGATGAAGTTTTCCGCGACGACGGAGCCGAGGTGGGTTATAGCCGCCCCGTCTTCGATGCGTACCACCTCGGTGCTCTCAAAAACCTGAACGCCGCTATTGAGCAGTGCCTTTTTCAGACCTTGCGCGTAGAGCATCGGGTTTATGGAATAGGTATCGTCGTATCTGATGCCCGCCTCGTAGCCGAGCCCCGTGTTCACCTTTTTTAGCTTGTCTCTGTTGTATGTCGTAGAAGCGAAACCTAATTTCTTTCTTGATTTTGCCTCGCTGGCAACGTCCTCCGCGCCACTATTGCCAATGCCTACGAACAAACTGTCCTGCTTTCGAAAGTCGCACTCAATCTTAAAATCTTTGATCGTCTGCTTTATAAGTTCCACGCCCTGCACGGGCATACCCCAGACGCTTCGTGCGCCTTCAACCCCGTACCTTCTGACGAGTTGGTTGAGTTCGAGCTCGCTATCCGGCGTAAGAAATCCCGCGCTCTTTCCCGTCGAGCTTCCGCCGCAGATGTTTCGTTCGAGGAGAATGACTTTTTTGCCCATCCGGCTGAGCTGGAGCGCGGCGTGAAGCCCCGCCATGCCCCCGCCGATAACCGCGACGTCGCATTTCAGCCTTTTGCGCAAAGGCGGCTGATGGCGCACGGACGCGTCCAATAACGTTGTGTACCACCAGTTTTGTAAAATCATAATGTGCCAAGGCGAAGAAGATATCGGAAAACTTGTCTTACAGCGAGAAGAAAACTTCCAGACCAAACCCAATAATAATGAGAGCGATACCGATGGTTCCCACGTGCTTTTCCATTCGCATTTCACGAAGGACTGGGCCGTCAATGCGGCGTTCTTTTACCACACGGCTGTGCACGCGGGTCGCGAGGTATCCGATGCAGAGTTCACCGAGGACTTCGAGCGTTTTTCCAATCATATTGTTAGGAGATCATCCCGTCCGTTTCATGGAGCATACTCCGTTGGTACACAAGTCGTTGGCGTACGGCGCGAGCTTCTTCGCGAGGCAGGAGGGATCCGCGTCGCACGCGTCAAGATCGACTGAGGAAGCCGCGATGGTGAATTCAGTTCCGTTTCGCTCAAGCACGATGGGAATCGCATAGCCCTTCGTTTCCAGGTACAACGCGATGTCCTTCGGTATCTCATCCGCGTGATATATCTCGGGCTTTTCCCGCAATGACGCTACGAAAGTTTCCCATTCAGGTTTTTCGTGAACGGGCCCATTCGTAATATTGCAGAGCGAGCACATGCTTTTTCCGCCAAACGCTTTCGCGATGGCTCCTGGAATATTCGCAAGAATCCCCGAGTTCGCCCGGTAAATAAATACAAGATTAGCCACACTACTTCTTCAGCATTTTTGCGAGTCGTACCGGCATCATGACGAGCGCCACGAGGATACCGAGAAGGAGAATGAAAATGCCCGTCAGAATTTTTCCGACGCCGACGAGCTTAAGCCGAAGC